>JAEUMA010000085.1 GCA_016793565.1 Rhizobiaceae bacterium | reverse complement strand
CGTGGCGCGGGTTCTCGACGGGCTTTCCGAGCGCTGCCGCGCGTTTGCGGAAGGGCCGGGCGCCGGCGCGCTCGAAACCTCCGTGACGGTTAAGGTCGATGCCCGCTACGCCACGCAGGTGTGGGAGATCGAGGTTCCGCTGCGCGGCACCGGCATCTCCTCGCCGGCGGAACTCGCCGATTTCGTCGCCGACTTCCACCGCGCCCACGAGGACCTCTTCGGCTTCTCCGACCCCGCCTCGCCTATCGACGTGATCGGCTGGACGGCGGAGGTCACCTGCCGGCTCGCCGAGCAGTCCGGCCTGTCACTGGCCGCTGTCGACGCCGGCGCAGCGCGGCCCTCGCGAAAGGCCTATTTCGCCGCCACCGGCTGGACGGAGGTTCCCGTGCTGTCGTTTGCCGGCATGCCCGCCGACCAACCCGTTAGCGGGCCTGCGATCGTCGAAAGCTCGTTCACGACCGTGGTCGTCGATCCGGGCGCGGTCGCGGTGCGGCGGCCGTCGGGCAGCCTCTCCATCGAAGTGGGGACATCGTCATGACCGCAGAGCCCAGCCCGTCACCGCGCCTCGACGGCGTCACGCTCGCGCTGCTCAACCATCGCTTCGAGGGCGTCGCGCGCAAGATGGCGAACACGCTGCTGCGCACAGGCCGCTCGGGCGTGCTCAACATCGCGCGTGACTTCTCCTGCTGCATCGTCACCGCCGACTGCGACCTTCTGGTCACCAATGAGGGCCTGCCGATCCATGTGCTGTCCGGGCCGGACATCATGGCGCGCGCCATGAAGGAGTTCGCGCCGGTGCTGAGGCGCGGCGATGCCTTCCTCAACAATTCGCCCTATCACGGCTGCAGCCACGCCGCCGACCACACCATCCTGGTGCCGGTCATCGACGGCGAGGGCATCCACCGCTTCACGGTGCTGGCCAAGGCCCACCAGGCCGACATCGGCAATTCTATCCCCACCACCTATCACGGATCGGCGCGCGACGTTTACGAGGAAGGCGCGCTGATCTTCCCGTCGGTCAAGGTGCAGGAGAACTACGAGACCAGCCAGGATTTCGTGCGCATGTGCCGCATGCGCATCCGCGTGCCGGACCAGTGGTGGGGCGATTTCCTCGCCGTGGTGGGTGCGGCCCGCATCGGCGAGCAGGAAATCCTGGCGCTTGCCGACGAAGTGGGCTGGGAGACGCTCTCGGCCTTCTCGCGCGAGTGGCTGGACTATTCCGAGCGCCGCATGGTGGAAGCGCTGCGCGCCATGCCGGCCGGCACCGCCACTCGGACCTCGACACATGATCATTTCCCCGGCACACCGGCCGAGGGCATCACGGTGAAGTCCGTCGTGCACCTCGACCCTGCCGCGGCGCGCATTTCCGTCGACCTCACCGACAATATCGACTGCCTGCCCTGCGGCCTTAACCTGTCGGAAGCCTGCGCGCGCACGTCGGCCATGGTCGGCATCTTCAACTCGATCGACCATACGGTGCCGAAGAACGCCGGCGCCTTCCGCCGCATCGATATCAGGCTGCGCGAGAACTGCGTGGTCGGCATCCCGCGCCATCCGACATCGACCTCGGTCGCCACCACCAACGTGGCCGACCGCGTCGCCAACGGCGTCCAGTCGGCCATCGCCGACATCGCCGAGGGCCACGGCATGGCCGAATGCGGCGCCGTCATCCCGCCGGCAGTGGGCGTCATTTCCGGAACCAGTCCGCGCACTGGCGGAGCGTTCGTCAACCAGGTCTTCCTCGGCATGACCGGCGGTGCCGCCTCGGCAACCGCGGACGCCTGGGTCACCATCGGCCATGTCGGCAATGCCGGCCTGTGCAATCTCGACAGCGTGGAACTCGACGAGCAGCGCCAGCCGATCCACGTCTACGCCCGCAAGCTGGTCGCCGACACGGAAGGCGCGGGTCGCTTCCGTGGGGCGCCGTCCATCGCGGTGGAGTTCGGCCCGGCCGGATGCGACATGGCGGTCGGCTATGTCAGCGACGGCGTCGTCAACGGGCCAAAGGGCGTGCGCGGCGGCGGCGATGGCGGCAACGCCAACCAGTTCCGCCTGCTGCCCGGCGGCGGGCGTGAGCAGCTTCCCGGCTGCGCGCAGGTGGACCTGAAGGACGGCGAGCGCCTGCTGTCGATTTCCTGCGGGGGCGGCGGATATGGCGCGCCGCATCTGCGCGACGCCGAGCAAGTGGTGCGCGACGTCGCGGAAGGCTGGATCACCGCCGCCCGCGCTCAGGAAATCTATCGCGTCGCAGTCACCGCCGATGGCTCGCTCGACCGCGACGCCACGGCACGACTGAGGACGTCCTGAACTGGAAAGCAGGCGCATCGCTGGCGCCGGAATCAAAAGGGGAAAGACAATGAACAGGCTTGGCAGGTTGGTTTTTGGTTCGACGCTCGCCGCACCCGCGGCGTTGTTCGCGCTGTCCGCGCTCGGCGGATCGGCGGCGCAGGCGGAAGATACGGTCACCGTCGGTTTCCCGGTCGCGCTTTCCGGCTTCGTCGCGCCCTATGACGACGGGCCGCGCAAGGCGGCTCTGCTCGCCATCGACGACATCAACGCCAAGGGCGGCCTGCTCGGCAAGAAGATCGTGACGGTCGAGGCCGACACCAAGTCCGATCCCGGCCAGGGCGCGACGGCCGCCACCGAAGTGCTCTCGCAGGGCGCCAAGATGGTGATGGTCACCTGCGACTTCGACTTCGGCGCACCGGCGGCACTGGTCGCCGAATCGCAGAACGTGATCGCCTTCTCGTCCTGCGCGGCCGATCCGAAGTTCGGCGTCCAGGGTATCGGCAAGAACGCCTACACCATGTCCACCACCACCATTTCGCAGGGCTCGACGCTGGCCGACTGGGCCTTCAAGGAAAGCGGGTTCAAGACCGTGTACCTGCTAAAGGACACGATGGTGGAATATACCAAGTCGCTCTGCGACTCGTTCGAGACGCGCTGGACCGAGCTTGCCGGCGCCGATTCCATCGTCGGCCGCGACACCTTCCACGGCATGAACGACACCTCGATCGCCGGCCAGATCTCGCGCCTGAAGGCCACCGATCCGCAGCCGGATTTCGTGATGTTCTGCGGTGCCATCAACGGCGCGTCGGCCGTGCGCCAGATCCGGGCCGCCGGCATCAACCTGCCGCTGGTGGCGAGCGAGTCGATGGACGGGGCCTACTGGCTGGAATCGGTGCCCAATCTCTCCGACTTCTATGTCGCCGTCTACGGTTCGGTCTTCGGCAACGATCCGGAGCCGGCCGTCAACGACTTCGTCAAGCGCTTCACCGAGAAGTTCGGCGCGCCGCCGGTCACCGGTCACGCGCTGACCGGCTATTCGGTCATCGAGGCCTGGGCCAAGGCGGTGGAGCGCGCCAACAGCTTTGACACCGACGCCGTGCGCGCGGAGCTCGACAAGTTCAACGGCGAGCAGCTTTTGATCGGCAAGACCAGCTTTTCGCCGGAGCTGCATATCAATGTCGACCGTCCGATGCTGGTCATGAAAATTGTCGACGGCAAGCACGAGCCGGTCGGGCGCTTCGTCACGGAGAAGCTACCCGAGATCAAGTTCTGACACGCTTTCGCCGGCGCCCGCCCGCACCGGCGCAGGCGCAGGCGGTTTGACGGGAGACAGGCGATGGAAGAGCCGCGTCTGGTAGCTAGCGGGATCGGCGTCCGCTTCGGCGGCCTGCAGGCCCTTTCCGGCGTCGACCTCGACATCGGGCCGGGCGAGATCGTTGGCCTCATCGGCTCGAACGGCGCCGGCAAGAGCACGCTGATCAACGTGCTCTCCGGTTTCCAGAAGCCTACGCAGGGAAGCATCAGGCTGGGCGAACGATCGCTGGCGGGGCTCTCGCCGGACAGCATCGCGCGCGCCGGCGTGTCGCGCACCTTCCAGGCCGTGCGCCTGTTCCGCGACCTCAGCGTGATCGACAACGTCGCCGCCGCCGCTGCGGTGCTCGGCGAAACGGCCGCAACCGCCGGCCGGCTGCTCGCCATGCTCGGCCTGAGTGAATTCGCGGGCAATGCCGCCGGTTCGCTCTCCTACGCCCACCAGCGGCGGCTCGCCATCGCCCGTGCCTTGGCGCTGAAGCCAAAATTCCTGCTGCTCGACGAGCCGGCAGCCGGATTGACGCCGGCCGAGGTCGAGGACATCGACCGCACGCTGGCGTCGCTACGCGACGAAACCGGCATGGGACTGCTTCTGGTGGAACACAACATGGTTCTGGTGATGGGCGTGTGCGAGCGCCTGGTCGTGCTCGACGGCGGCCGGGTGATAGCGCGCGGCACGCCTGACGAGGTGCGCCGCGACCCCGCCGTGCGCCAGGCCTATCTCGGCGAAGCGGGCATCGCCGCATGAGCCTGCTCGCCGTCGAGGGGCTGACGGTGAAATACGGGCCGATCCCGGCGCTGCGCGACGTGACGCTCGGCATGGCGGAAGGCGAGACGCTGGCCGTGGTCGGCGCGAATGGCGCCGGCAAGTCGACGCTGACGCTGGCGATAGCCGGCGCGGTGCGGCCGTTTGCCGGGCGCATCACCTATGACGGCAATCCGCTCGCCGGCCTGCTGCCCGAGGAGGTGACACGGCGCGGGATCGCCCTGGTGCCGGAGGGCCGGCACATCTTCGAAGGCCTGACGGTGGAGGAGAACCTGCTGCTCGGGCTGACCGCGCGCGCCGATCAGGCGTCGGCGAGGGGAGCGCTGGACGACATCTACGCGGCCTTTCCCATTCTGCTGGAACGGCGGGGCGGGCTGGGCACGCGGCTGTCCGGTGGCGAGCAGCAGCAGCTCGCCATCGCCCGCGCTCTGTTGTCCAGGCCGCGCCTGCTCATCCTCGACGAGCCCTCGCTCGGCCTGGCGCCGATCATGGTCGACCGCGTCTACGCCATCCTGGCCGACCTTCGGCGCCGCGGCGTCACGCTGCTTCTGATCGAGCAGAACCCCGGCCGCATCGGCGAGGTTGCCGACCGCGTGATCGTGCTGGCGAACGGCACGGTCCAATTGTCGGGACCCGCGGCGGAGGTGCTGGCGTCCGAGCGACTGGGCGCCGCCTATCTCGGCGAGACGCGGGGGGCCGCATGACCTATGCCGTCCAGACGATGGTCGATGCCGTCAGCGTCGGCGCGCTCTACGCCATGTCGGCGCTAGGCATCGGCCTTCTGTTCGGCATCATGCGGCTGATCAACTTCGCGCAGAGCGAGTTCGTGACGGTGGGCGTCTACACGCTGATGCTGAGCGCCGGCCTGTGGTTTCCCTTCGCCGCGCTGCTGGCGATCGTCGTGGTGGTGCTGCTTGCGCTGGCGGTCGAACGCGCCGCGTTCCGACCCGTGCGGGATGCCGATCCGGCCACGCTGCTGATCACCAGTTTCGCCGTCAGCTACCTGTTGCAATACGCGCTGGTGCTTATCTTCGGCGCGCGGCCGATCGGCTTCGACCTTCTGCCGCAACTCGGCCAGCCGGTGCTGATCGGCGAGGTGCGGATCCCGCGCCTCAACATCGTCACCATCGTCGTCACCGTGGTGCTGATGGCAGCGGTAGCGCTCTTCCTGCGCCGCACCCGCATCGGCATCGAGATGCGCGCCGCGGCCGTCGACTTTCGCATGGCGCGGCTGCTCGGCGTGCGTGCCGACCGCGTGATCGCCGTGGCTTTCGGCCTGTCCGGGCTTCTGGCGGCCGTTGTCTCCGTGCTGTTCGCGGCACAGACCGGCACTGCTTCGCCGGCCATGGGACTGCAGCTTGCGCTGGTCGGCTTCGTAGCGACCGTCATCGGCGGCATGGGCAGCCTGCCCGGCGCCGTGCTCGGAGGCCTGGCCGTCGGCGCGGTGACGGTCCTGCTTCAGGCGGTACTGCCGCCCGACCTGCGCGTCTATCGCGAGGCGTTCGTCTATGCTGCGGTCATTGCCGTGCTGGTGCTGCGGCCGCAAGGCCTGTTCCGCAGCGCGGCCATGCGGGAACGCGTCTGATGCGCGCCAATTTGCCGACCTTGGCGGCGCTGGCGCTGGTAGTCCTGCTGATCGCCGGGGTCGGGCTGGCGGCCGGCGCCGTCATCGAGCGCGTCGCCGCCGACATGCTGATCAAGCTGGTCGTGGTTCTCGGCCTGTCGGTGTTCATCGGCAATTCCGGCGTACTCTCCTTCGGCCATGCCAGCTTCGCGGCACTCGGGGCCTACAGCTCGGCCTGGTTCACGCTGCCGCTGACGGCCAAGAAGATCTTCCTGCCGAAGCTGCCCGCCTTCGTGCTGGGAACCCAGCTCGGCCTGCCGGGCGGCGCGGCGGCGGGGATCGCATTCGCCTCCTTCTTCGCCCTTGTCATCGGGCTGGTCGTCGTGCGTCTTTCGGGCATCGCCGCCTCGATCGCCACGCTCGCCTGGCTGGCGATCGTCAACACCGTGCTGGCCAATGCGGATTCGCTCACCAAGGGCACCAGTTCGCTGGTCGGCTTGCCGATGGTCGTCGGCGTCAAGACCGCCGCGCTTGGGGCGCTGATTGCCCTTCTGGCGGCCTATCTGTTCAGGTTCTCCCGTTACGGGCTGATGCTGAGAGCCTCGCGCGAGGACGAGGCGGCGGCGCTGGCCTCGGGCATACCGGTGCGCTCGGTTCGCCTCCGCGCCTTCGTTCTTTCCGGCGCGATCGTCGCGCTCGGCGGCATCCTGCAAGGCCATTTCCTCGGCGTGCTCAGCGTCGGCCAGTTCTACTTCGAGTTCACCTTCCTGACGCTCGCCATGCTGGTGATGGGCGGCATGCGCAGCGTTTCCGGCGCGGTCGTCGGCACCGTGGTCATCGGCATGGTGTCGGAGCTGCTGCGTATCGGCGCCGGCGGCTTCATGATCGGCGACCTCGCCGTTCCGAGCGTGCCCGGCATACGCGAGATCGGCCTGGCCGTGATCATGCTGGGCGTGCTGATGGCGCGGCCACGCGGCATCATGGGCGACCGCGAATTGCGCCTGCCCGGCTGGCCTTTCAACACGCGCGGTTGAGAAAAGGCGCTTGAAGCGCATACCCTAGCGCCAACTGTGACAAAAAGGGAACCGACATCCACTTTTACTTCAGGCGGCGACAGCCCCGCCTTGGCTAGCGGCGTGATTTTAGAGTAGCGTCCAAACAGGGGAGCGGCGCACGCCACTGCCCCCTGAACCGCTTTAATCGCCTGGGTAGAGGGAGCTTGGGAACGACATGTCTATGAATTCAACGATGGGTCGCGAAGTGCCGGCTTGGCTGGCCATCCTTCTTGGTCTCGTCTTCATTGCGGTCGGCGTGATCGTTCTGGGCGATGTCGTCTTCGCCACGATCATCAGCGCCTTCGTCATCGGCGTCTGCGCCATCGTCGGCGGCGCGTTCGAAATCGTACATGCCTTCTGGACCAAGGGGTGGGGCGGCTTCATCTGGCAGATCATTCTCGGCGTGCTCTACATCGCCGGCGGTGTCGTCCTGATCCAGCAGCCGGTGGCGGGCGCGCTCGTGCTCACCTGGTTGCTCGGCGTCTTCATCCTGGCGTCCGGCGTGGTTCGCATCTTCCTGGGCTTCAAGCACTGGGCGGTTGCCGGCTGGCTGTTGCTGATCTCCGGCATTTTCGGAGTGATCGCCGGTGTGATCATCCTGAGCGGCTTCCCGACCACCGGTCTGTGGGTCATCGGCCTGCTGATCGGCATCGACCTGATCATGCACGGCATCGGCTGGCTGGTGCTCGCCGTGCAGCCCTCGGCGCGCGCCACGGCCTGACGGCATCGCCGCCGGACGATCTCCGGCGGCGCCGCCTGCAGATCACACGTTCAGGCTTTGCGCCTGTCGTCGTACCGTAGCAGGAAGCCTGCTATGGTTCAGGACGGGGCGGCTTTTTGATC
>JAEUMA010000190.1 GCA_016793565.1 Rhizobiaceae bacterium | reverse complement strand
GGGCATCTCGGCCTCGGCAGCGTGTTTACCGACGCGCGCCTGGTGGAGGCGGCGCTGGCGGTTCTGCGGCCGCTGCTGATCGGCGAGAGCGCGCAGGAGCCCATGCGGGTGACTGAAAAGCTGCACCAGAACACCTTCTGGATGGGACATGGCGGTTCGATCACCCATGCCATCAGCGGTGTGGACATCGCGCTCTGGGACATCTTCGGCCAGGTCACCGGCCAGCCCGTCGGCCGGCTTCTGGGCGGCAACTACCGCTCGCGCGTGAAGGCCTACGCCTCCATCCTCATGGAGATGCCGGAGCTCATGCGGGAGAAGACGGCGCATTATCGTGGGCAGGGCTTTCGCGCGATCAAGATCGGCTGGGGGCCGTTCGGGCGCCGGGAGAACGCCAGGCTGGACGAGGCGATCGTGCGGGCCGCGCGCGAGGGGGCCGGCGACGACTGCCTGCTGATGGTCGATGCGGGCGCAAGCGATGCCTTCTGGCCGAACGGCCTCGCCTGGGCGGTGCGCACGGCGCAGATGCTGAAGGATTACGACGTCTACTGGTTCGAGGAAGCGCTGCGGCCGGACGCGCTCGAGGACTTCCGCAGCCTGCGCGAGCGCAGTCCGGTGCCGATCGCCACCGGCGAGTGCATCACCCGAAGGCAGAACTTCCTGCCCTGGTTCGAGCGCAGGGCGCTCGACATCGTCCAGCCGGATGTGACCAAGGTGGGCGGCATCTCCGAGCAGGTCCAGATTGCCCGCATGGCGAACGCGTTCGGCATCCGCTACATCGGGCACGGATGGAACACCGCCGTCGGCCTCGCCGCCGACCTGCAACTGGCCGCAGCTTTCCCGACGGCCGACCTGGTCGAATATATCGGCGGCTCCCCCTATGTGGACGAGATCGCCGAGGGCGGCTGGTCGCTCGACGGCGAGGGAATGCTCGCCATCCCGGAAAAGCCCGGCCTCGGCATGAGTCTCAACTGCGACGCCCTGCGCGAAGTCACCCGCGATCTCGACCGCGTGCTGCCGGCGTAATTTCTCTCGTTGACATACGGTATACCGTATGCAACTTTTCATACCGACGGGCTGACGGCCCGGAGGCATAGAATGTGGGGGGAAACGCCGTGGCGCTGCAAGTCGAGAAGAGCCGTATCACCAACCCGGTCGATTTCGAGCGGAACGGCCGGCAGGCCGGCTATCTGCGCGCGCCGCTGTCGCGCAACAATTCCGGCTGGGGCGTGGTCGAAATCCCGATCATCTCGGTCAAGAACGGCAGCGGGCCTACCATCCTTCTGACCGGCGGCATCCACGGCGACGAGTATGAAGGGCCGATCGCCATCTCCTATCTCGCGCGGTCGCTCGACCCGGCGAGCGTCCAGGGGCGGGTCATCATGATCCCGGCCTACAACATCCCGGCCGTGCTCAACGATACCCGGCTGAGCCCGGTCGACAACCGCGACATGAATCGCTGCTTTCCCGGCAACCCCAAGGGCACGTTCTCGGAGATGCTGGCGCATTTCCTCGACGGATATGTGCTGCCGCTCGCAGACGTGTCGGTCGATCTGCACACGGCCGGGCACAGCTTCGATTCCGCGCTGTCGACCAACATGCACTATCTGCCCGACCCAACCATGCGCAGGAAGACGATGGACGCGGCGTCGGCCTTCGGCGCGCCGTTCAACACGGTGTTCTGGGGCGTCGACGAGGGCGCGACGTTCACCTCCTGCGTGGAGCGCCGCGGCGCCATCTCGCTCGGAACTGAACTTGGCGGCTGGGGGCGCGTCAACGTCGAGGGCGTGCGCATCGGCCGGCGCGGCGTCGACAATATCCTGAAGCATTTCGGCGTTGTGGAAGGCAAGCCTCAGACCGGCCAGCGCGACGGCAGCGCCGGTACGCGGCATATGATGGTGCGCGATCCGGGATCCTACGCTTTCGCGCCTTCGGCCGGCCTGTTCGAGCCCTGCAACGTGGTTGGCGAGGCGGTGAAGGCCGGCACGCCGGCGGGATGGCTGCATTTCGTGGAGGATGTCGACCGCGCGCCGATCCAGGTCGACTACCAGCGAGACGGCGTTCTCTGGATGTCGGCCGGCCCGGGCCGGGTCTCGCGCGGCGACGCCGTCGCCGTGGTGATGAGCGATTACGACGACGTGCTGGCCGCCGGCTGAGCGGGCAGGGCCGGCGAAGCGGCGTTCGAGAGGAAGAGCCGAGGCCGCGTGGCCCGGCGCAATCGAAAGGAGAATACCGTGAAGCCGGCGGGCGAAGCACCGAGGGTCCTCGTGGCCGAGTGCATGCAGGAGGTCTCCTCCTTCAACCCGCTGCTTTCGCAGTATGAGGACTTCACCATCGAGACCGCCGATACGCTGCTGTCGCGGCGGGGCACCAACACGTCGATCGGCGGCGCGCTGGCGGTGTTCCACGCGGCCGCCGTCGCGGTGATCCCTACCATCTCGGCACGGGCACCGAGCACCGGCGTTCTTTCATCTGCCGGCTGGAAGAGGCTGGCTGACGACTTCACCGCCGCCGTCGCTCCGCATGCGGGTGCAGTCGACGCCGTCTACCTGTCGCTGCACGGCGCGATGGCCTCGCAAGACGAGACCGATCCGGAAGGATTCCTGCTGGAGCGGATGCGCGAGCTTTTCGGGCACGCCGTGCCGATCGTGATATCGCTCGACCTGCACGGCATCGCCACCGACCGGATGCTGCGCCAGGTCGACGGCGTGACGGTCTATAAGACCTATCCGCATACCGATTTTTCCGACACCGGCGTGCGCGCGGCGCGTTTGCTGCTCGATATCGTAAAACGCGACCTTTCGCCGGTGATTGCGCGGGTGGTGGTGCCGATGCTTGCGCGCGGCGACGAATGCGTCACCCGCAACGGCCTGTACGGCGACGTTCTGGGCGAGGCGCTTCTGCTGGAGCGCTCCGGACAGGCGCTGGCGGCGGCGGTGATGATCGGCAATCCGTTCACCGACGTGCCGGAACTGTGCACGCAGGCTCTGGTCGTGTGCGAACAGGACGACGGCTCGGCGGAGCGAGCGGCGGCTTCGCTCGCCGGCGCCCTGTGGGAGGGGCGGCACCGCCTGGTCGCCAAACTGGTCGACGTAGACAAGGCCGTCGCTCTGGCGGGATGCGTCGACGGTCCGGTCATCTTCACGGATGCCGCGGATGCGACGTCGTCTGGCGCGAGCGGCGATTCCAACGTGCTTATCAGGGCGTTGCGGAAGGCCGGCTATGGCCGGCGGGTGCTGGCGCATATCGTCGACGCTCCGGCGGCGCAGGCCGCGCATACGGCCGGCGTGGGTGCCGAGATAGACGTTGCGCTGGGCGGTTCGGTTGATCCGCATCGTTTCCAGCCCATGGCCGTCAGAGCGAGGGTTGAGAGCCTCTCCGCCGGGCGCGCGATCCTCGAAACGATGAGGCTGCCGATCGATGCGGGGCTCTCTGCCGTACTGACATTCGATAACTTCACGGTGCTGGCCATCACCAAGCCGGCCTTCCTGTTCGACCGTTCGCTCTACTTCGCGAACGGGCTCGATCCCCGCCATTTCGACCTCGTGGTGGTGAAGTCGCCGCATACCGAGTTCCACATGTACGAGCAGTGGGCGGCGCGCAATTTCAACGTCGATGCGCCCGGCTCCACCTCCGCCAATGTCCGCTCCCTGGGCCACCGGCTTTGCGGCCGGCCCATCTATCCCCTTGATCCGGAAACCACCTTCACGCCGCGCGCGGTCACCTACCACCGTCGGCAGCCAGACCGCCTCCGCTCTTTGCGGACGGTCGCAACGAGACAGGTTTGAATATGAAAATCGAAAGCGTGGATTTCTTCTATCTGGCGATGCCGGAGGTGACGACCGAGGCCGACGGCAGCCAGGATGCGCTAGTCGTGCGGGTGGCGGGGGGAGGCCATGTCGGCTGGGGCGAATGCGAGGCGGCGCCGCTACCGTCCATCGCGGCCTTCGTCTGCCCGATGTCGCACGGGGCGTGCCGGCCGGTCTCGGACTCGGTTCTAGGCGAGACGCTGGACGGCCCGGCGGACATCCTGCGCATGTCGGCGACGGTGGCCTACAACAGCATGGATCTGCTCCAGGCCGCGCATACCTGGTCCGGGATCGAGATGGCGATGTGGGATCTTCTGGGGCGTGCGCGCGGCGTGCCGTGCTGGAAGCTGCTGGGCTACGACGCGGCCTATCCCAAGATTCCCTACGCCTCAGTGCTGTTCGGCCGCGATCCGGAAGGCACGCTGCAGCGCGCCAAGGACATGCGCAGCCGCGGCTTCCGCGCAGCCAAGTTCGGCTGGGCGCCGTTCGGCCAGTCGCTGGCCGGGGATGTCGCCCATCTCGAAGCGGCTCGCGAAGGGCTCGGCCCCGACGGCATCCTTTTGATCGATGCCGGGCAGATCTTCGGCGAGGACGTCGACGCCGCGGCGCTGCGCCTCGACGCGATGGAGCGCAACCGTGTCACTTTCTTCGAGGAGCCTTTCCACGGTTCCGCCTATCGCGCTTATGCCGGGCTGCGAGAGCGTGTGAAGACCGTCAAGACCGCAGGCGGCGAGGCCGCCCACAACCGGCATATGGCGGAGCATCTGATCGACTTCGGCCGCGTCGGCTACATCCAAATCGACTGCGGCCGCATCGGCGGCCTGTGGCCTGCCAAGGAGGTGGCCGACTATGCGGCGGCGCGAGGGGTCACCTACATCAACCACACCTTCACCTCCAACCTTGCGCTGAGCGCCTCGATGCAGCCTTTCGCCGGTCTCAAGGATCATGTGATCTGCGAATATCCGACGACGCTGAAGCAACTCGCCGTCGATATGACCAGCAGCCATATCGTGCCGGACGCCAACGGCGAGATCCATGTCCCCGACGGACCCGGCCTCGGGGTGAAGATCAACGAGGAGGCGCTTGTCCAGTACCGCCAGGACGTCGAAATCCGGGTCGCGGGCAAGCTGCTTTTCCCGCCGCAGTCTGCGGCCTGATAGGAGGGCGCGGGCGCAGATGGCCGAGCGGCTGCTGAATGTGCGGAACCTCGACGTCGTGCTCGGGCGGGAGCCCGGAGCGACGACGCTGGTCCGCGACCTCAGCTTCTCGCTGGATGCCGGCGAACTTTTGTGCATCGTCGGCGAGTCCGGCTGTGGCAAGACCATCACCGCGCGTTCGGTCATCGGCCTCAACCGAACCGATCCCCGCTTCCGGCTTACCGGAGCGATCGACTTCGACGGACGCAACCTGCTCGACCTGGACGAGCGCGCCATGCGCCAGATCCGTGGCGCGCGCATCGCCATGATCTTTCAGGACCCGATGAGCAGCCTCAACCCGCTGCACCGGATCAGCGCCCAGATCGACGAGGCGCTGGCGATCCACACCGATCTCGGCAAGGCCGCGCGCCGGGCCCGCGTGCTGGAACTGCTGGCGGCAGTCGGCATTCCGAAGCCGGAGACGCGCATCGACGCCTATCCTCACCAGTTTTCCGGCGGCATGCGTCAACGCGCGATGATCGCGCTCGCCCTGGCGGGTGATCCCGATCTCCTGATCGCCGACGAACCGACCACCGCGCTCGACGTCACCACGCAGAAGCAGATCCTACTGCTTCTGGCCAGGCTGCGCGCCGAAACCGGAATGGCCGTCATCTTCATCACGCACGACCTTGGTGTGGTCGCAGAGATCGCCGATCGCGTGCTGGTTATGTATGCGGGGCAGTGTGTCGAAAGCGGGCCGGTCGCCGACGTCTTCCGCAATCCGCAGCACCCCTACACCGCCGGCCTGCTCGCATCCATTCCGGCCGCCAATCGCGGCAAGGTGCGCAGGCTGGCCTCGATCAAGGGTGCGCCGCCTGTGCTGAGCGAGGGGCGGCCAGTGGGATGCGCCTTCCGTCCGCGTTGCGACTACGCATTCGACCGTTGTGCCGACGAGCCGCAACTGACCGCCACCGGCAGTCCGGACCATCCCGCGCGCTGCTGGCTCTCGGGGGCGGCGAGGCATTCGCTGGCGGGGCAGGGGGCGCCGGCATGAGCGCGCCGCTGGTCACCGTCAAGAACCTGAAGAAAACCTTCCCCGTGCGCGAAAGCGTCTTCCGGCGGGCGACGCGTGAGCTGCGCGCCGTCGACGATGTCAGTTTCGCGGTGAGCAGAGGCGAGACGCTGGGGTTGGTCGGCGAATCGGGGTGCGGAAAGTCGACGCTGGCGCGCTGCGTGGCGCGTCTGACCGAGCCCAGCGACGGCAGCATTCTCTTCGACGGGCAGGAGATCGCTCGCCTCTCGACGCGCGAATTGCGTCCCATGCGCCGCAACATCCAGCTCGTCTTTCAGGATCCGATGTCGAGCCTCAATCCCCGTAAGCGGGTCGGCACGATCCTGCGAGAGGCGCTGAGCATTCAGGGGTTGGTGTCCGGCCGCGCCAGACAGGACGCCCGCATCGCGGAGCTTCTGGAGCAGGTCGGCCTTTCGCCGACCTTCGCCGGGCGCCTGCCGCGCGAACTGTCCGGCGGACAGCGCCAGCGGATCGGAATCGCCAGGGCGCTGGCGCTCGAGCCCCGGCTGATCGTGGCGGATGAGCCGGTGTCGGCGCTCGACGTTTCCGTGCAGGCCCAGATCCTCAACCTGCTCAAAGATCTGCAGGAACAGCTCGGCCTGACGATGCTGTTCATCTCGCACGATCTCGGCGTCGTGCGGCATGTCTCCGACCGGGTGGGGGTGATGTATCTCGGCAAGCTGGTGGAACTCGCGCCCGCCGACGCCTTTTATGAAGCGCCGCTGCACCCCTATTCGCGGGCGCTACTAGCCTCGGTGCCGCTGCCCGACCCGGCCGCGCGCGGCCGTGCCGTCCGGCCGATCGAAGGCGACATGCCTAGCCCGATCTATCCTCCGGCCGGCTGCCGCTTCCACACGCGCTGCCCGATCGCGCAGGAAATCTGCTCGCGCACGGAGCCGCCTCTCACCGATCACGGCAACGGCCGCCTGGCCGCATGCCATTTCGCATCGCCTTTCGCTTCCGCCCGGGAGACGGAGCGAGCGGCGCCACAACCTTCACAAGCCAAAATGGGAGACTGAAGCATGCAAGACCGGGGTCCAAACGGAATGATCATGAACAGAGCGCAGTTCCTTCGCCTGCTGGGCGCTTCGGCGGCGGCGACGATGATGCCGGTGGCGATGGGCTCCGGTCTGTCGGCCATGGCGCAGGAAAGCGAGCTGGTGGTTGGCATTTCCAGCGACATCAACACGCTCGACCCGCAGATGTCGCCGAGCGACGTGTTTCGCCACACGATCCGGTCGACGGTGTTCGAGGCGCTGGTCTACATCAACCCCGAGACGCTGAAGGCGGACCCCATGCTCGCCGACAGCTGGGAGATCGCGCCCGACGGGCTGACGGCGACCTTCAAGCTCAAGCCCGGCGTCACCTGGCACGACGGTTCACCTTTCACCGCGGCCGATGTCGTCTATTCGCTGAAGCGCGTGCAGGACAAGAATGTCGGCAGCCCGTTCGCGCCGCAACTGGTGGCCTTGTCCAACGTCGAGGCCTTGGACGATCATACGGTCAAGCTGACGCTGGCCAATCCGGTGCCGGGACTGCTGACGAACCTCGCCGTCATCCAGATCGTCAAGGAAGCCAACGTTCCGCAGATCAACACCGCGCCCATCGGCACCGGACCGTTCAAGTTCGCAAGCTGGGCACCGGGTGACCGTATCCGCGTCGAGCGCTACGCCGAACACCGCAACGCGCCGCAAGTGGGCGCGATCGAATGGCGCATCGTGCCGGATTCTCAGGCCCGTCTCGCCGGCATGCAGGACGGCACGCTTCACATGGTTGCGCTGGTCGACGGCAAGGACGTGATCCAGGCGCAGGGCGCTGGCATCGGCGTGCTACAGACCAAGCCCTACATCCTCTACGAGAACTTCAACATCAACACCAAGCGGGCACCTTTCGACGACAAGCGCGTGCGACAGGCTCTCGCGCATGCTTTCGACCGCGAAACCTACGCCAAGACGGTGTGGTTCGGCTTCGCGCGTCCGACCATCAACCCGGTCCCGCCGGAAATGGCCACCTATCTGCAGGAATCGGCCACCATGTATCCTTACGACCTTGACAAGGCGGCGGCGCTGCTGGCCGAGGCGGGCTTCACCAAGGACAATCCGCTGAAGATGGAGATCCTCACCATCCAGGGCTTCGACACGCTGAAGTCGATGGCGCTGATCCTCCAGGACAACCTCAATCGCCTTGGCCACCAAGTGACCGTGCGCGAGCTGGAAGTCACGGTGTGGCTCGACCGCGTCCTGCACAAGCCGGACTACGACATCACCACCGACAACTTCAATACCGGACCGGAGGACCCGGCGAGCATGTTCAACTCGCCGAACCTCGCGCCGGCGGCGAACGTCAACCAGTGGAATCCGGAGGGCTATGCCGATCTCGTCCAGCGCGCCGGCGCCGAGCTGGACCCGGCCAAGCAGATCGAGCTTTACCAGCAACTGCAGAAGCTGATCCTGGAGGAGATGCCGCAGATCACCGTCAACCACCTGCCGCTGTTCTTCCTGTCGACGGAAGGCGCCAAGGCGCTGGTTATCGGCCCGAGCGGCATCGACGACTACACCAAGGTCGTTCCGTAAGGCTAGGCTAACGCTAGCGATGCGGGCGGCGCTGGCGCCGTCCGCATTCTGGAGGCGGATGGATGGTATTTTTCCTGCTGGGGCGAGCCGCCGGCGCGATCGTGACGCTGTTCTGCGTCAGCGCGCTGGCGTTCTTCGCGACCGCGCTGGCGCCGGGCAATCCGGCGGCGGTGCTGCTCGGCAACATGGCGACGCCGGAACGCGTCGAGGCGGTCACGCGCCAGATGGGCCTCGACCAGCCGCCGGCTGTCCGCTACGTCATCTGGCTGCGTGAGACGCTGAGCGGCAATCTCGGCACGTCCAATCTCAGTTTCAAGCCCGTCAATGAACTGTTGGCGGCAGCGCTGCCGCCGACATTGCAGCTCGCGCTGACCAGCATGCTGGTCGCCGTGATCGTCGCCATCCCGCTCGGTCTCATCCTGGCGCAGAACCGAGACCGCTGGTGGAGCGGTCCCACCTCGGCGCTGGTCACGCTGGGCATCTCGGTCCCAGGCTTCTGGGTCGGCCTGCTCCTCATCATCACCATGTCGGTCTGGCTCAAGCTTCTGCCCTCGGCAGGCTACGTTCCGCTTTCCCGAAGCGTCTCCGGCAATCTGCGTTCCATGGTGCTGCCGGTGGTAACCCTGTCGATCTACCTCGTTCCGCCGCTGGTGCGCTTCGTGCGGGTGGCCGCGATCGAGGTGCTTCGCGAAGGCTATGTCGACACCGCGCGCGCGAAAGGCGTCAGGCCTTCGTCGATCCTGCTGCGGCACGTCGCGCCCAACACGCTGATCACGACCATTACCTACATCGGGCTGCAACTCGGCGTGCTCATTTCCGGCGCGATCGTCGTGGAGGTGATCTTTTCCATTCCCGGCATCGGGCGGCTGGGCATGAACGCTGTGCTCAACCGCGATTATCCCGTGGTGCAGGGCGTGGTGCTGGTGACCGCTGCCGGCTACGTACTGGTCAACCTCGCTATCGACATCGCCTACGCCTTCATCGATCCGCGGGTGAGGGCGCGATGAGCGCGGTGGTACAGACCCGCCGCCGGGGCAATGCCGGCCTGCTGCGCTTCCTCATACGCCGCTCGCCGCTCGGCCTGGCGTTGGTGACGCTGTTCTTCCTGTCGGCGGTGTTCGGACCTCATTTCGCCCCGCATTCGATGACCGACACAAACCTTGCCATGGCTTTGCAAGGGCCGAGTGCCGAGCACTGGCTTGGCACCGATCCGCTAGGCCGCGACGTCTTCAGCCGCCTGCTGGGCGCCTCGCGTGTTGCCGGCCAGGCGTTCCTGATCGTCGTGCTCATCGGCGGGATCGCCGGCACCGCGCTCGGCCTGTTCGCCGGCGGCCGTGGCGGCTTGATCGACCTCGTCGTTTCGCGGGTGGTTGAGATCCTACAGGGCTTTCCGACAATCCTGGTGGCGATCGTCATCGTCGCGCTGCTGAACCCGTCCCTCACCAACGCCATGGTGGCGGTCGGCCTTGCTGCCATTCCCGACTTCGCGCGGGTTTCGCGCAGCGTCGCCATCCAGTTGCGCGACCGTGAGTTCATCCAGGCGGCGCGGGGCCTGGGCGCCGGCGAGATGCGCATCCTGTGGAGCGAGGTGCTGCCGAACATGGCCGGCCCGCTGGTGGTGATCGCTAGCTTCGACGGTGCGCAGGCCGTGCTGTGGGAGGCGTCGCTAAGCTTTCTCGGGCTGGGCGTGCAGCCGCCCGATCCCTCCTTCGGTTCCATGCTGCGGGAAGCGCAGAATTACCTCGCCATCCAGCCATCGCTCGCCATCATAGTCGGCCTCGCGGTGTCCGGCTTCATTCTCGGCATGAACCTGCTGGGCGATGCGCTGGGCGACTATTTCGAACAGGCGCGCTGAGAATCGATCAACGCCTGACCGTGGCTCCTCAGCCCGCGACGGTGCCAAAAATCGCGCCGATCGCCGCCGTCGCTGCAAAGGCCGCCGCGCCCCAGAAAGCGACCCGGACGCAAGCCCTCAGCGGCGGCGATCCACCGGCCTTTGCACCAATCGCCCCGAGTAGGGCGAGGAAGGCGAGAGAAGCCGCAGCGACGGCGGGAAGGATGCCTTGCAAGGGCACTAGCACGGCCACGAGCAGCGGAAGGGCCGCTCCGACGGCGAATGTCGCGGCGGAGGTGAGGGCGGCCTGGATCGGTCGCGCGGACAGAGCCTCGGTGATGCCCAGCTCTTCGCGGGCATGGGCTCCCAGCGCGTCACGCTCGGTCAGTTCGCGGGCCACCTGCATGGCGACTGGCTCAGAAACTCCCCGAGCAATATAGAAACCGGCGAGTTCCTGGAGCTCTGCGTCCGGATCAGCCGCCAACTCCGCGCGCTCACGCTCGAGGTCGGCCTTTTCGGTGTCCGACTGCGAACTCACCGAGACGTATTCGCCTGCGGCCATCGACATGGCACCTGCGACCAGCCCGGCGAGACCGGCGACCAGAATCTCGGACTTTCCGGATGACGCCGCCGCGACTCCCACGATCAGGCTCGCGGTCGACACGATCCCGTCGTTCGCGCCCAGGATAGCCGCGCGCAGCCAGCCTATTCGTTGGATGAGATGGCTTTCGGTATGAGATCGTGCTCTCGGCAAAGAGAACCTCGCCATGGCTGGGAAGGGCGGTGACGTCGACAGTCTATCGAAAAAAGGCGGCTCGTC
>JAEUMA010000135.1 GCA_016793565.1 Rhizobiaceae bacterium | reverse complement strand
GGCTCCAACCTGCAGGACCACCTCGACCTGTTCGTCATATGCGAGTGTACCGGCGACCACACCTACGACAACTACGCCAAGCCGCACCGAACATTGTGGGCCGGCATCCAGTACGTGCTGCTGAAGAAGGGGCCGGCGGCTTCCAGCCTGTTCGAGACGGGCGGCTTCTGGTACGCTGATCCGACCGCCGCCTCGCCGGACATCCAGTTCCACCTCGGCCTGGGCTCGGGCATCGAAGCCGGTGTCGAGAAGCTGAAGAACCCCGGCGTTACGCTCAACTCCGCCTATCTCCATCCGCGCTCGCGCGGCACCGTGCGGCTGGCCAGCGCGGATCCGGCGGCCATGCCACTGATCGATCCCAACTACCTGTCGGACCCGCACGACCGCGACATGGCGTTCCGCGGACTGCGGCTCGCCCGCGAGATCATGCGGCAGAAGGCGCTCAAGCCGCTGGTGCTGCGCGAGGTGCTGCCCGGACCTTCGGTCGAGACGGACGATCAGGTGTTCGACTACGCCTGCCGCACGGCAAAGACCGATCACCATCCGGTCGGCACCTGCCGCATGGGCCATGACGACATGGCGGTGGTGACGCCGGACCTCAAGGTGCGCGGCATAGAAGGACTGCGCGTCTGCGATGCCTCGATCATGCCGCGCGTGCCCTCCTCCAACACCAACGCCCCGACGATCATGGTCGGCGAAAAGGGCTCGGACCTCATTCTTGGCCGCGAGCCGCTGCCGCCGGCGGTGTTTTCCGGCAACCGCGCCGCGGCCTGACCATCCACTCGAAAGCACCGGAGCAAGAAATGCCCGCCATCCGCCACTGCGTCTTCGTGAAATTCCGGGCCGACGTGCCGCAGGCGGAGCGAGCGGCGATCCACGCCGATCTCGAAGCCCTGCGCAAAGTCCTCGAAGGCATGGGGCGGGTCGAATTCAGCGCCAATGTCAGCCCGGAGCCTTTCGCGCGCGGCTTCGCACACGGCTTCACAATCGACTTTAGGGACGCCGCGGCGCGCGACGCCTACCTCGTCCACGAGGCGCACCAGCGCGCCGGCGCGCGGCTGGTCGCGGCGCTGGAAGGCGGCCTCGACGGGTTGCTGGTGGTCGACCTGGAGATCGGCTGACCGGCGTTTCCGCTCGCCGGAAACGCCTACATCAGGGCCTTGTCATAATCCGACACCAGAAGGCGCAGCGGCGGCTCGTCCTCGTCGATGTTGGAGAAGCGGCCGATCGGCATCTCGAAGATGTTGTCGGTGAGATCGTCGTTGACGGTCGAAACCTCGCCGATCAGCACGTCACCGCCCTCGCCCCAGAAGGCGTGCCACACGCCCGGCAGCAGCGTCACGCTCTCGCCGGGATCGAGCTTCAGCAGGCCGCCGGCGGGCAGCTTGCGGATAACGCCGTCGGTAGGCACGCTGACCTCGGCGTGGCGGTCGATGCTCCCGTCCGGCGCGGGCATGAACAGTTCCAGCACCAGCTTGCCGCCGCCCCGGTTGATGATGTCCTCCGCTTTGACGTTGTGGCGGTGCATCGGCGAAAGCTGGTCCTTGCGCGAGATCATGATCTTCTCGGCATAGAGCATGCCCTTGCCGCGGGTGAGATCCTCGGCACGCCCGTTGCGGACGGTGAACAGGAACAGACCCAGTTCATCGAATTTTTCCTGGCCGTAGTCGGTGATGTCCCAGCCGAGCCGTGCGCCGACGACGCCGTCCGGGCGGCGCTTCTTCAGTTCGTCCGGGCTCCAATAGGCAAAGGGCGGCATGACGTAACCGAAGGATCGGATAAAGGCGTCGCCTTCGCGAATGATCTCGTTGATGCGCGACCGTTTCATCGCCAACCTCTCGTGCCGAGTAGAAACCTGCACGGCAATGCCCCGAAACGCGTCGTGAGACAAGACGCGGCGGAGCCACAGGCCGGACGCAAATCCGCGTTTGATGTCGGATTCGAGTGCGGGTAGATTAGGAACGAATCAGCCGTTCCGACGGGGGCGCGGCCCTTCATCCGACAATGCGATGCCGGCATGACCGGTGCGCGGCGCAAGGGGATGTGCGTCTCCGAAGGGATTCGGCGCAAGGCGCGTCTGCGCCGTGTGTTTTCGTTCATGTCATGCGTCCTTGCTCGCGCGTCGGTTCCCGCTCGCGCATACGATGGGGATTCCGGGTTCGTTTCGACGATGATCGCCAGCATCGCAGAAGACAGCCTGACACGGCCCGACGGCCGCCTTGCCTCGCGCGGCGACCTGACGCGCTTTTTGATGGAGCTGACCGCATCCGTCCAGGCCGACGCCTATGCGCTGATGGCCATGGTGCACGAGGATGAGCGCCACGAGGTCCGCATCATCGCCTCCAACTGGATCTACGACGCGATAGAACTGGCCGGCCGGCCGCTTCTGGCCGGTCTTGCCGCCAGCCATCGCGCCGCTCCTCCGGGCTTTCGCCCGCGCCCAATCGTCACCGCTGAGGCGCCGGAGCCGGACGCCGGCATTGACGGGGAAGAAGCGAAGCTGCTCGCTGTGCTCGGGCACCGCGAGATCTACGTCCTCGGCATTCAGGCGGGTCGCCAGCGGCTGCACCTTCTGTTGTCGGCGAACGAACCCGGGTGCATCCTGCAGGCCGGCCTGACCCGCGCGCAGATGGAAGCCTGCTACGCGCTCTCGGCCGTGCCGCAACTGCTGGGTCCCACCGTCGCGAACGACCCGCTGTCGGATCGCGAAAGAGAGTGCTTGCACTGGGTGTCGGAGGGCAAGACGACAGACGAGGTGGCGGTCATCCTCGGCGTCTCGGCCAATACGGTCAACAGCTATGTCACGCACGCCATTCAGAAGCTCGGCGCCAGCAATCGCGCGATGGCCATGGCGACGGCGATCCGGAGCGGCATGATATGACCTCGCTGCCCGAACCAGAGCAGGACTCCAAGCCCTGGCGACGTTCGCCGTTCGGCTCGGTCGCAGCCGGCGCGGAGGGCGCGCCGACGATCACCCTGCAGGACGCTGTGCGAAGGTGCCGCTGGATCGCCGTCGACCTGGCCGCCGACGGATTCTCCCTGCTCTATGCCGGTAGCGGACTGGACAGCGCACGCCTGGCTCCGTGTTTCGACGCCGATTATCCGGCGATCTCGGCGGCGACGCGGCGTCTGGCCGACGGCGCACGCGAAGAACTGGCCCGGCATGCCGCGAGGTCGAGCGTGCCGCGCTGGTGGACAAGCGATCCGCAGTGCCACACGGCGATCACGCTGGCCGGCATTGTCCACGTCGAGGCTACGGCCCCGCAAACGCCCGGCCGCAGCGCGCTCGCCTTTCCGGTGCACGCGGACCGCGGTCAGTGCGGCGTGGTCGTCTTCTTCGGCGATGCCATGCAGGTCACGCCGGACGACCTCTACGACTTTCATGGCCGCTGCTATGCGCTGTTCGAGGCCGTCGCGCGCATCCGGCCGGACAGCAACCTGCCGATGCTGACGCGCAGGGAGCAGGAATGCCTCAAGCTGACGGCCAACGGCTGCACCAGCGAGGACATCGCCCGGCTGCTGAAACTGTCCGTCCACACCACCAATCAGTATCTCGCCAACACGACGCAGAAGCTGAACGCCGTGAACCGCATGCATGCGGTCGCCAAGGCCCTTCGCCTCGGCATCATCGATTGAGAAGTGTCAGCCGACGGCTGGCTCCGACTTGTGGATGCGCGCGTGTTCCAACGCACGGGCCAGAAAGGCGGTGTTGCGGTCTGGATCGGGATCCGCGTTGTCGAACGCCACGTAGTTGACGTCGACGCTCGCTGCCGGGCCTGTGAGGCCGAGCGTGAAATAGACCGTTGCGCCCTGCGGCCTCAGTTCCAGATCGAGCGCGATGCGCGGCGTGCTGTCCCAGCCGATCTCGGCCTCGCCGCCATGGCCGAGGCGGACCGTGCCGGGCATGAAGAAGCGCTCCGCCGCGGAATCGACGATATCGGCCAGACAGGCGAAGTGTTCCAGGCGAATGAACGCGACGTAGTCGGCGAGTTCGACCATGCGAAGCTCGCTCACCACCTCGCTGATGGCGTTGGCTACGATGACCTCGCGCGAAGCGGTATGCGGTTGCCGGATCATGGCTGCACCTTGCGCTGTCCCTTGCCGTAGACGACCCTGACGAGTTCGGCCACGGCCTGGTAGAATTGCGGCGGTATCATGCTATCGACCGAAACTTGCTTGTACATGGAGCGTGCGAGGGCGACGTCCTCGAACACCGGGATGCCGTTCGCCTCGGCGATCTCGCGGATTTTGAGGGCGACGAGGTCCTGTCCCTTGGCCAGAACCATCGGCGCGGCATCCTGTTCGCGCACGTAGCGAAGCGCGATGGAATAGTGGGTCGGGTTGGCGATCACCAGCGTGGCCTTGGGCACGGCGGCCATCATGCGCTGGCGGGCCCTGTCGCGGGCAAGCGAACGCAACCGCGACTTGATGATCGGGTCGCCTTCGGCCTGCTTCATCTCGTCCTTGATCTCCTGCCGGGTCATGCGCAGTTCCTGGCGCCAGTGGAATCGCTGCCAGACGAGGTCGGCGACCGCGATCACGCCCATCACGAAGGTGATGGCGAAGACGATGTGGATTGCAGTGTCGCGGATGACCAGCGCAAAGGCGCCGGGCGGCGTGAGCATGCCCGAAAGCAGGGTCGCGTGCACGCCTTTGAGTGCGTAGACGACGACCACCAGGGCGAGGATGAGCTTGGCGAGCGACTTCAGGAACTCGACCAGTCCGGCCGCGCCGAACAGGCGCGTCCAGCCCTTGACGGGCGAGATGCGTGAAGCCTGCGGGCGGATCCGTTCGCCGACGAACTGCGGCATGTTCTGCAGGACCGATGCCCCGATGCCGGCGACCACCAGCAGGATCAGGATCACCGCCACTGACCGCGCGATTTCGATGAAGACGACGCGGTAGAGCACGCCGACGTCCTCAGCGGTCGAGATAGGCCATTCCTCCGGCTTCTCCAGAAAGGCCGACAGGAACGACGCCAGGTCCATGATGTTTCCGGAGACGATGAAGACCAGGTAGATGAGGATGGCCGCGAAGGAGGCCAGCAGCAGTGCCTCGCGCGAACTGGGAATGTTGCCCTTTTCGACGGCATCACGGACCTTCTTCTCCGTTGCCTCTTCTGTTTTGCTTTCTTTGTCGGTCGAATCGGACATCGACGGCCGTCACCGCGCTCAGGCGGCGGCGCTCTCGGCGGAGGGCAGTTCGAGCGCGCCCTCGCTCGCCATGCGGATGGCCGTGGATGCGATCGACTTACGCGCCTGGACGATATCGGCGGCGGCGATGCCGTCCGAACCCTGGCCGAGTTCGGCCTCGATCATGCGCCGGGCGCGCGCGCCGATCGAAGACAGCACCGCCTCCACCAGCGCCGGATCGGTATTGTGCAACGCCTTCGTCACCAGTTCCGACGAAAGCCCGTCGAACAGCGTCACCCGCGCCTTCTGGCTAAGGCGGACGATGTCCTCGAACGAGAACAGCCGCGACCGCAGCGCCTCCAGGTCGGACGTTCCGGCTTCGGCGAGATCCTGCATGACCTCCTCGAGCTGGTTCTTGTCGAGTTCGTTGAGCAGCGTGGCCACCCGTGCCTGGCCGGCGCCGGCATCCTTGGTCGCACCCTCGGCGAGCAGACGCACACGCAGGCTGTCCTCGATGATGCGCAGCGCCGTGTCCGGAACGGTGGCGATCGACATCATCCGACGAATGACGTCCGCCCGGAAGCTCTTGTCCAGCGTGACCATGACGTTGGCGGCCGAGGGCGGCGCGATCCGCGAAAGTACCACGGCGGCCGTCTGGGGATGCTCCGACGACAGCAGCGCTCCCAGCCGCGCCGGCTCCAGCTTTGCAAGCGCCGGCCAGACGGGAGGCGGTCCCGCATCGGCCACCGACGCGGGCGTGTCGCTCATCAGCGCGCTCATTTCCTCCGGAGACAGCGCCTCGTTGAGGATGGTGTCCATCCGGTCGGCCGAATCGATCAGGCCGGCGCCCTCGGCGAACTCGTCCTCGAATTCGGCGACGATCGCCTCCAGATCGCTTTGAGGGATGGTGCGCAGCATGCGCGCCGCCTCGATCAAGGCCCGAAGCTCCTCCTGCTTGAAGAACTTCAGCATGCGGCTCGCCGCCGGTTTGCCCATTGCCACGAGGATGGCGGCAGCCTTCTGCGCGCGGGTGAGATTGGCCGCCGCGCTCATGCTGCCGATACTCCGGGGCGGCGAGGATACATCCGCGTCAGCCCGCTTTTCCGGCGATGATCTCCGTCAGCCGGATGCCGAAACGGGAAGGATCGTTTTCGAGCACGATGATCTCGCCGCGCGCGATCTGCCGGCCGTTGACCGTGACGTCCACTGGCTCGCCGATGCGCCGGTTGAGCGAGACGGTGGAGCCGCGCTGCAAGGACATCAGTTCCGACACCGACATCTCCGTGCTGCCGAGCACAATCTGCACTTCTACCGGGATGTTCATGATCACGTTGCCGCTGCGCTGGGCCGGAGACGCGGTCGCAGCGGACGCTCCCGGCGAGGTGGCACCCGCCTGCGTTGCGGCCGGCGCGTCCGGTCGCCGCTGATCCTCGCGCAGCGCTCCGCGCAGTTCCTCGATCGCGCGGTTGAGCTGATCTTCCGGCAGGTTCTCGGCGGCGTTGCTCTGCGACATCCCTTAGTTCCCTTCGCACCTGCTCACTTGCGCACCAGATTGTCGAGCAAATCCTGCTCGGCGTCGAACGGCTGGCGGACCCGCAGCGTGTAATGCTGGCCGAGTTTGCCGAACTCGCACAGAAACAGCGTGCGGTTTCTCACCGCAAGCGTGGCGTTACCCTGCGCTCCCTCGTCGATCTCCAGCACGTGCCCGATCTCCAGCTCGGCGAGATCGCCGAGCGTCTTCCGCCCGATAGGCATCATCGCCTGCAAGGTGATGGAGGAGCGCATGACCTCTTCGTTGATGTGAGCGCCCCAATCTACCGTCGCCCCCGCGGTCGCATTGCCGCTTTGCTGCCGCAGCAGCCTCTGCGGCATGGCCATCGTGGCCGTGAAGGGACGCCCCGCCATCGTCATCGCAAAAGTCATGCGCACGGCAGGGCCGTCGCGCAGGGCGAGCTTGCGCAGTTCCACGCCCGTCATCGCCGCATTAAGCGGCAGCCGCAGACCGAGCGCGAGATGCCCGCAGTCGTTCACGCCTTGCGCCAGGCCGTTCAGCACGGCGGTGGCGACGCCAAGTTCGATGGGCGACAGTTCGCGGTGGATGGGAGAGACCGGCAGCGCGGCATCCCCGCCGAAGAAGGCGCCGACGAGAAGGCCCAGCGCGTCGGCATCCAGGCCGAGGGCCAGCGCCTCCGGCGAATTTGCGCCGCTTGCCACGCACAAGGCGTAGCCGGTTGTCTCGGCGGGGCGCGCCTCGGAGAACCGGGTCAAGGTGATGTCGCCCGGCTCGACTTCCACCGTCTGCGACAGGACGCCCGACAGGACTTCCGCGACCGTTGGCGCCGCCTTTTCCAGGAGACGGCGGGCGGCGACGGAAATCTGATCCGGCTCGCCGGTCTCGCCGACCAGCCGCTCGATGATGTAGGCCCGCATCTCGGCAGGACTGGCGAGACCGGGCATCGTCAGGCTTTCCGCGGGATGAAGGGCATGGCGTCAGGCGGCCTTCTTGGCATCGCCGCCGCCACCGTTCAGGGTGCTTTGCTCGACGGCGTCGATCGAGGGCCTGTCGTAGGACGAGATGGTCTTGCGGCCGAACTCGATCGCCACCTGCGGCAGCGAGCCGTTCATGTAAGCCAGCAGCGTCTGCTTCACGATGACATAGAGCCTGTTCTGCTTCTCGCGGACGACCTTGATCTTGGTGGCGATCGGACCGACCACGCAGTAGGACATGAAGATGCCGAGAAAGGTTCCGACCAGGGCCGCGCCGATGAGGCCGCCCAGGATTTCGGGAGACTGGTCCAGCGCGCCCATCGCCTTCACGACGCCGAGCACGGCGGCCACGATGCCGATGGCCGGGAAGCCGTCGCCCACCGCCGTCAGCGCCTGGTAGGCCTTGAGCTTGTCCTGCTTGATGGTGTGGATTTCCTCGTCCATCAGCGCTTCGATCTCATGCGGCCGCGCATTGCCGATGATGATGATGCGGCAGTAGTCGCAGATGAAGTTGGTGAGGTCCTTGTTCTTCAGGACCCCCGGATAGGCCTGGAAGATCGACGACTCGTTCGGGTTGTCGATATGCGCCTCGACCTCGCTTCGAGACTTAGAGCGCAGTTCGCGCATCAGGCTGTGCAGCACGCCCAGCGTCTCGAGGTAATCCTTCTCCTTCGGCACCGACTGCTTGAAGGCTTCAAGCATCGCCTTGCCGGTATCCTTCACCGTCTTCATCGGATTGGCGACGAGAAAGGTGCCAAAGGCGGCGCCGCAGATGATGACCACCTCCCAGGGCTGCACCAGCACTTCCACATGGCCGCCCATGGCCATGAAGCCGCCGATGACGCAGCCCAGGGTTACGACCAGTCCGATCAGGATTCCCAACGGATCCGTCCTTTCACGCGAAACTCTCGGTTAACCATAATGCCGCGTGCCTTGTGTGAGGCTTGAATGAACACTTGCGCGAAAGGGATTCAGTTTCGCGCAAGGAATGGGCGGTAGGCTGCGCGTTGCCCTTCGGCCGGAGTTCGGTGCGTTGCTCAACACCTATGCCAGCTACCAGCTCATAACGCGCGACATCGGCAAGTCCCTCGACCGCGTCGAGGCGCAGCCGATGGTGGAGCGCGAGACCGAATACTATCTCGAGAACATCGAGAAGGTGAAATCGATCGACGAGTTCATGGCCGACGACCGCCTCTACCGCTATGCGATGAAGGCGCACGGTCTCGAGAACATGACCTACGCCAAGGCCTTCATGGTCAAGGCGCTCAAGGAAGGTATCGAAGACACCGACAGTTTCGCCAACAAGCTGAGCGACAAGCGCTACCGGGATTTCGTCGACACCTTCAACTTCGCCGCCAACGGCGAAACGGCCACCATCTTCACGAAGGCGCGCCAGGGTACTGTCGACAAATATCTGCGCCAGACGCTGGAGGAGGACGCCGGCAAGCAGAACGAAGGCGTTCGCCTCGCGCTCTATTTCGAGCGAAAGGCTCCGGAGATTACCAGCTTCTACAGCGTGCTCGCCGACACTGCCCTGTCGAAAGTGGTGCGCACCGCGCTCGGCCTGCCGGACTCCTTCGCCACCGCCGACATCGACAAGCAGGTGGCGCTGTTCGAATCGAAGCTCGACATCGCCGACTTCCAGGACGCTGACAAGCTTGGCGAATTCCTGACGCGGTTCACCAGCATGTGGGAGATCGACAATCCGACTTCCCCCGCCCAGACCTCAATGAGCGTGCTGTTCAGCCAGCCGGTGGAATACGGCGTTTCCACCAATCTTCTGCTCGCCATGCAGAAGATGAGGTACTGAGATGGCGCTGAAGGACAACCTCTACGTCGCGCTGTCGTCGCAGATCGCGCTGGAAAAGCGCCTCAACACGATCGCCGACAACGTCGCAAACATGAGCACGGTGGGCTTCCGCGCCACCGGCATCAAGTTCGAGGACGTCGTCATGGGCCGCGGGCAGAACTCCGTCGACTTCACGTCGACCGGTAACACGTTCCTGCCGTCCGCGTCAGGCCCGCTGCGCGAGACGGGCAACCCGTTCGACTTCGCGATCCAGGGTGGCGACGCCTGGTTCGGCATCGAGACGCCGGCCGGAACGGTGATGACGCGCGACGGCCGCTTCTCCCTTCAAGAAAACGGCCAGTTGGTGACACTGGAAGGCTACTCGGTGCTCGACGCCGGCGGCGCTCCGATCCAGCTCGACCCCAACGAAGGCGCTCCCCAGGCCGGCCGCGACGGCGTGCTGCGCCAGAACGGCAATCTGGTCGGTGCCATCGGGCTGTTCAACTTCGAGCCGGGCGTGGATTTCGTCCGCTTCGGCAATTCCGGCATCATCCCCAAGGGGCAGCCCGAACCGGTGGTGGATCGCATCGACGTCGGCGTGGCGCAGGGCTTCGTCGAAGATTCCAACGTCAATCCCGTGCGCGAGATGAGCCGGCTGATCATGGTCCAGCGCGCCTTCGAGAACTCCGCCGCCCTGACACGCTCGTCCGAGGACACGTTCAAGGACGCCATCAAGACGCTCGGCGGCTGAGCCGGCTCTCATGAAAGCACAGCCCGCTTCCCCGCAAGACTCGGAATCCGTGAGCCGCCCGCCATCGCCGCTCGTCTTGCTTGAAGGGCTGAAGAACCACTTTCTCGACTCGCAGACGCTGCTGCGCAGCGGCGGCCGCATCAACGAGGTGACGGCGACCCGCTACAAGGTGCGCGGCCTGTCGGCCCTGGCGCGAATGGGCGACATCGTCGAGCATCGCGGCCGCAAGGGCGTCGGCAAGGGCGAGATCGTCCAGATCGGCGCCGAGGAGGTACTGGTCGCTCCGATCGTAGGTCAGGTGGATGCCGGCATCGGCGATGCGGTCTTCAACCTCGGGCAGCACCTTATCCATCCCGATCCGTCCTGGCGCGGTCGCGCCATCGACGCCCTCGCCCGGCCGATCGACGGTCGCGGTCCGCTGATGGAGGGCGCGGCCGGCCCGCCCTCCGCCGCGCCCAGCGCCCTCAGCCGCAAGCGCGTCGGCACGCCGTTCATGACCGGGGTTCGCGTCATCGACATCTTCACCCCGATCTGCTTCGGCCAGCGCATGGGCATCTTCGCCGGGTCCGGCGTCGGCAAGTCGACGCTTCTGGCCATGCTCGCCAATGCCGCCGCCTTCGACACCGTCGTGGTCGGCCTGGTCGGCGAGCGCGGCCGCGAGGTACGCGAGTTCCTGGAGGACACGATCGGCAAGGAGAGCCTGGCGAAAACGGTCGCCGTCGTCGCAACCAGCGATGAGAGCGCGATGATGCGCCGCCGCGCACCGGACACGGCCATGCGCGTTGCCGAGCATTTCTGCGCGGCGGGCCAGAACGTGCTTCTGGTGCTCGATTCGATCACCCGCTTCGCCCACGCCCTGCGCGAGGTCGCCACTAGCACCGGCGAGCCGCCCGTTGCGCGCGGCTATCCCGCTTCCGTATTCACCGACCTGCCCAAGCTGCTGGAGCGCGCCGGCCCCGGCGTTGAAGGCGCCGGCTCCATCACGGCGATCATCTCGGTGCTGGTCGACGGCGACGATCACAACGACCCGGTGGCCGACAGCGTGCGCGGCATCCTCGACGGTCACATCGTGCTTGACCGCGGCATCGCCGAGCAGGGGCGTTTTCCCGCGGTGAACCCGCTTTCCTCCATCTCACGGTTGGCGACGAAGGCCTGGAGCGACGACCAGCGGGCGCTGGTCGCGACCCTGCGCGGCATGATCTCGCGTTTCGAGGACACGCGCGACATCCGGCTGCTAGGCGCCTATCAGGGCGGCGCCGACCCGGAACTCGACAATGCGGTCCAGCAGGTTCCGCTGATCTACGAGGCGCTGCTGCAATCGCCGCGCGACCGCGCATCGCGGGAGCCGTTTGCCGACCTCGCCCGGCACCTGAAAGCGAAGGAGGCGGGCCGTGTCGCCAAAGCCTGACCTGCGGCGCAAAGCCGATCCGGAGCGTGCGAAGGTCGGCTGGCTGCGTGGCCTCTTCGGCCGCGGCCAGGCCGATGCGCCGGCAACGGCGAGCGCTCCGGCCTCGCGCGACCGCCGCAGCGACTTCATGGTGGCCGCTCTCGGCGTGACGCTCGGCCTCATCTGCGCACTGTTTCCCTGGTACATCTTCTTCAACCAGGACAAGTTCGGCGTGCGCGCGATACGTTTCGGCGACAATCCCACCGAGCAGGCGGGACCGATCACGCTCTATCCGCAGCCCGACCGCATCGGCGAACCAATGGATACGGCCGAATTGCCGGCAAC
>JAEUMA010000112.1 GCA_016793565.1 Rhizobiaceae bacterium | reverse complement strand
TCTGGTGGTTCTACGCCACCGGCGGGCCGGGCGTCTTCAAGGGCGACGTCCACTACTACAGCGTCGACCATGACAGCCGCGCCATCGTCGGCGAGATGAAAGACACGCCGCCGATCTACTTCATGACGGGCGAATATGACGGCGCCTGCCACCCGGCAATGAGCAAGAAGGCATCCGAAGCCATCGCCAATTCGGCGTTCCTGGAGATGAAGCACATCGGCCATTTCCCGATGTGCGAGAATCCGCCGCTCTTCAAGCGCTACCTCGACCCGGTCCTGGACAACATCCTGGCCGGCAATCGAAACGTCGCGAAGTTCGCGTGGCCCGAGGTCAAGGTCTAGAACCTGCGCACCTGACCGTCTCTAGCCCCCGGAGGCCGTGTTCCGGCCCCGGCGGGCTTTCTAATTGAGGAGAACGCCATGTCTTTTTCTCTCACCAGCAAGGACATAAGGGACGGCCACCGCCTCCCGGAAGCCCAGGTTCTCAACGGCATGGGCTACAGCGGCGGCAACACCTCGCCGCATCTCGCCTGGAGCGGTGCTCCCGCGGGAACGAGGAGCTTTGTCGTGACATGCTATGATCCCGACGCGCCTACAGGCTCGGGCTGGTGGCATTGGGTTGTGGCGAACATTCCGGCCGAAACGCGCGAACTGCCGACCGGGGCGGGCGGCACCAACGGCGCATTGCCGTCGGGCGCGCTTCAGACCCGGACCGACTTCGGCAGCGAAGGATACGGCGGTGCTGCACCTCCACCAGGCCCCGCACACCGCTACATCTTCACCGTACACGCGCTTAAGGTGGATACGCTCGAACTCGACGCAAATGCGAGCCCCGCTCTCGTAGGCTTCATGGTTCACATGAACACGCTCGGCAAGGCCGAGATCGTGACGGTCTACGGGGCCTCATAGACGGGCCGGCGCGGTCGAGGCGCGCACGACCAGTTCGACGGGCATGACGATCTGCCGCGGCGGCCCGCCGGCAAGCATCATTTCGGCAGCGAGCTTGCCCTTGCCGACGATGTCGTGCGCCACCGTCGTCAGTTGCGGCGTCGTGCGCGAGCCTTCCGACGTGCCGTCGAAGCCGACGACCGAAACGGCGCCCGGAATGTCGATACCGCGGCGAACCGCCTCGTCGAGCACCGTGATCGCCTGCCAGTCCGACATCGTCATGATCGCCGTCACATCCGGAAAGCGATCGAATAGGACGGCGCCCGCCGCCGGCTCACCGGGAGTCGTCTCGACGATCGGAACGTCAGCGATCGCGATGCCGGCCTCCGCGAGCCCCTGTCGGAATCCCTCGAGCCGTTCGTTGTCGAGGTGCGATCCTTCGGCGATCGAACGAGTAGGGTCGTTCGGCATGTGGACGATCGGCGGCCCGGCAGTACGGCGCACCGACAGGATGGCTAAGCGCCGGTGCCCGAGCTCGGCCAGATGTCTCGCCGCCATGAGCGCGCCGCCGCGCCCGTCGATCCGTATCGAGTTGACGTCCGGACCGGCCTCGCTTTCCAGGATGACGAAAGGCAGGCGGCGGCGCTGCGCCGAAGTGATCAGTTCGATATCTGCGCTGTGGCCGAGGATGAAGCCGTCCACCAACGCCTCGCGGATAGCCGAAGTCCGCGATGCATTGCTGCCTTTGATCAGGCTCAGCGTCGCCTCGGCCTCATCGCAGGCAAGGGAAATCCCCAGCATCAACTCCCGTAGATACGGGCTCCGGAACATGTCGGCGATCGTGTAGTCGCCAGGAGGCATGCATCCGATCGCATTGAACTTGCCCCCGTGCAGTACGCGCCCACGCGGGTCCGGACCATCATACCCCAGCTCTTTCGCAGCCGCCTCGACGCGCTCGCGTACATCGGCCCGTACCAAATGCGGGTGATTGAAGACGTTGGAGACCGTACCGCGGGAAACCCCGGCCAGCCGTCCCACGTCGGCGAGGGTGGGCATTTTCTTGGACGACATGCATCTCCATAGGGCAATCTTTGGAGCGCTCCAAGTTTTTCTTGACTCCGCTTCGATTTGCCCACAATTTACGTTTGGAGCGCTCCAATCGTATTTCGTCGTGGCTTTTCGGCCGCATGAACTTATTCAGTTTGGAGGATGCCATGAATGACGTCAGAGCTGCGCCCGCCTCGCTGGTGGGCGAAACATTCGACTGCGTGTTTGCGGAATTCGCACCCCGACTGACGATCCTGTCCCCCACGGAACTGCATGTGCGGGCAACGATCGGCACGATCGAGGTCGACGAGGTGGTGATCAGCAGCCTTGCGGGCATACGTCCGGGCGTCTTCGTTATGAGCTGGCAGGAACGGAGCGGCACCTTCGTCGTGCAGGTCCAGGATCACCAGAACAAGCTCGTGCACAATTACGCGCGGCTGCCGGACGGGCAGCTGTTCTGCGCGCAGGGAACGATACGTCCCGTCCATTGAACGCTCAACAGTCACGCTTATGAGGAGAGCTCACATGCATTCGGAAAAAGACGGCAGTGAACTCGATCCCCGGCTTTGGGATCCCAAGCTCGACGCGGTCGTGGCAGCGCCGCGCAATCACAAGGTGCTGTTCGAGAACGATCGGCTACGCGTTCTCGAAGTGATCCTCGAGCCCGACGAGGAAGAGCCAACGCACCACCACCGTTGGCCGTCGGTGTTCGTCTTTGACCAGGTCAAGGGCCCCATCCACGATTTCGCGCCCGATGGCAGGCAGCTTCCGCCGAACCGGGATGTCATCAGGGCGGTGCAGGCCTGGGACGGCAAGGGCTGCCTGGTGGTGCACATGGAGCCGCAGCCGGCCGGCCGCGTGCTGAACGCCTCGGACCAGACACTCCACGGCATCCGCATCGAGATGAAGTCGTAGTCGCGGCTCGATGCGCGGGTGTTGCCCGCCGTCACGGTCGGAGCGCTTGCGCAGCGGTACGAGCGTTCATGCCGGAACCGGGTCCCAGTTCGGAAAGGGATCCGGCAGGTCGGTCCACCTTCCCGGCATGAAGTCACGCTCTGACACCAAGCAGGCGTCCAGCTCCGCGCGGAGAGCCGCCTCGTTCATCGGATCGCAGCCGATGAACACCAGCTCCTGCCTTCTATCGCCCCAGATCGGGTCCAGATAGGGCTTCATCGCCGAACGCCATTCGTCGTGCTGGGGCCATTGATGTTTCGGCACCGCCGCCCACCAGAGGCCGCGCCGTCCCGTGCGCACCAGCGCACCGGCCTGACTGAGCTCGGCTACGTGATGCGGGCGCGTCGCCAGCCAGAAGAAGCCCTTGGCACGCACAACGCCGGGCCAGGGCCGGTTGACGAAGGCCTGGAACTTGGCCGGGTCGAAGGGGCGCCGATCACGATAGACGAAGCAGCGGATGCCATACTCCTCGGTTTCCGGTACATGATCGGCAAAGCCGTTCAACTCCTTGAACCACAGCGGGTGGGTCTGGGCCTTTTCGAAATCGAACCGCCGGGTGTCGAGAATTTTGTCCAACGCCACGCGTCCGTAGTCGGCTTCCAGGATCTCTGCGTCAGGGTTGAGTGCGCGAACAATCTTGCGGGCAAGGTCTAGATCATGCGCGGACGCCGCCGAGACCTT
>JAEUMA010000093.1 GCA_016793565.1 Rhizobiaceae bacterium | reverse complement strand
CTGGAAGCCGAGCAGCTTCATGAAATGGAGCTGTCCCGGATTGATGTGCGCCTTGAACAGGTCCGTCATCGCGGCGATGTCGAGCGCCTTGGCGTCCTCGACCGTAAGCAGCGCCGGCTTGGGAATGCCGCCCGGCGCCAGCGCGGGGGCGGAGATGACGGCGCGCGCTTCGGCCGTGTCGGGCTTGGTCATGATGGTCATCGGATTTCCCTATTCTGCCGGAACGTGGTTGGCGGCCGGCGTTTCGCCGGCCTTGCTGGCGCGGTATTCGTCATAGGCTGCGATCAGCATGTCCTCGTCGCGGTACTTCGGCACCCAGCCGAGCTGGCGCTCGCCCTTGGAGACGTCGAGCACGCAGTCTTCGTCCGCGATCAGATACTGCTCCGGGTCCATGATGGGCATGTTCATCCAGTCGAGCATGTCGAGCGTGCGCTTGACCGCCCAGCCCGGCGTCGGCACCAGAAACGACTTCGAGCCGGCGTGGCGGACGAGGTCGCCGAGCAGTTTGCGCACCGGCGGCGGGTTGAGAGAGCCCAGATTATAGGCCTCGTTCGGAACCCCGGCCTTCCACGCCAGGCGCGCGGCTTCCGCGCAGTCGAACACGGAGATGAACTGATACGGATTGCGGCCGGAGCCGATCATCGGCACAGGCAGGTTCCAGTCGATCAGCTTGAACAGCTTGGCAAGGATGCCGAGCCGGCCGGGCCCGATGATCAGTCGCGGGCGGAACAGCGAGATGTTCATGCCGCGCTGGCGCCATTCGGCGGCGAGCTTTTCCGTTTCCCACTTCGACTGACCATATTCGCCGAGCGGCGCGACCGGGTGATCCTCCGTCATCGGCCAGGTAACCGTGTGACCGTAGATCATGTCGGTCGTGAAATGGACGAGGCGCGGAGCGCCGACTTTGCCCATCGCCTGCATGATGTGCTCCGTGCCGTGGTAATTCACCGGCCAGAAGAACTCGTGGCGCTTGGCGCGCACCTGGATCGGCGACAGCATCTTGGCCGACAGGTTGTAGACCATGTCGTCGGCCTTGAGCCCGACCGCCTGCACGGATGCGCGGTCGGTGACGTCGCAATTCACGTGGCGCGCCTTGCGGTAGTGCGGCAGATCGCTCTTCGCGATGTCCGCGACGACCACCTCTTCGCCCTCCGCGACGAGTTTGGGCGCAAGATGACGGCCGACGAAACCGTCGCCGCCGAAAATCACATGTCTCATCGGGCAAGCTCGCTGGTCTGGATCGATTCCGGGTTGTCCTGCGCGGCCGCGACGCCGCTTCCGCCCTGGGCGATGAGCGCGGTGCCGATGCAGATGAAGGCTATGCCGCCGACGCGCCAGGCATTCAGATCCTCGCGGAACACGAAATAGGCGAACACCGCGACGATGACATAGGCCAGGCTGAGAAACGGATAGGCGAAGGAGAGTTCCACCTTCGACAGCACGTAGAGATGCGAGGCCATCGAGATCACGAAAGTGCACAGACCCAGGAACACCCAGGGCGAGAAGACGATGTGCAGCAGTTTCACGATCGGATTAACGCCCTCGAAGCTGATGGACCCAAGAGACATCATGCCCTGCTTGAGCATGATCTGCGCGGCGGCATTTGTCGCAACGGTGAAAAGTATGAAGCCTATGTACTTCATTGCATTCCTGTCCTGTCTTTATTCACTCTACATGCGACCGGAGAATATTTCGTGAAATCACAGGGTGTATTTGATTAAAATTGTACCGTTCTCTATTCTGCCGCCACCGCCGCGCCCGCGTCCGACCGCAGCAGTTCGCCGGCGGTGCGCCCCCAGAAGTCGGAGCGAAAAGCCGGGTCGCGCAGGCTCTCGAATTGCCGCCAGAGCGGAAACGAGGCGGCAAACACATCGGCGCCCATGCGCGCATCCTTGTACGGGTTGAGCGCACCGCCGGCCTCGGTCGCCATCTCGTCGAGGCGACGCATCAGCGCGAGTGTGGCCCTGCCACGGTTCGGGAAGTCGAGTGTCAGCGTGTGGCCCGGCCGCGGAAAAGAGAGGATCCCGGGCGAGCGGATACTCCCGAAACGCTTGAGCACCGTCAGGAACGAGCCCTGTCCGGCCTCGCGCGCAGCCTCTATCATCGCCGGCACGACATTGCGGGCGACGTCGTCCGGGATCACGCTCTGGTGCTGGTAGAGGCCGCGTGGGCCGTACAGCCGGTTCCAGT
>JAEUMA010000059.1 GCA_016793565.1 Rhizobiaceae bacterium | reverse complement strand
TCTGGTTCACCTTCGTGTTCGGGCTGGCTACGTTGCTTCTGGTATTCGCCGATCTCGGCGAGACCAACCGCAACCGCAGCTCCAACTTCATCAAGCAGTTGCAGGCCTATCCGGCGCTGCTGTCGTCGCGCCGCTTCTGGGCCTACACGCTGACGGCGGCGCTGACCTCCGGCTCCTTCTTCGCCTTCATCGGAGGCGCGCCCTTCGTCGCGTCGGAGATTCTCGGCGTCTCGCCTTCCGGCTACGGCATCTACTTCGCGATCATCTCAGTCGGCTATCTGCTCGGCAATTTCATCACGACCCGTGTTTCGCGGCGCATCGGCATCGATCGCATGATGCTGGCCGGAAACGTGCTGTGCGGGCTGGGCACTGTGATTTCGATCGTGCTGTTCCTGCTCGGCTTCGCGCATCCGCTTTCCCTGTTCGGGCCGGCGTTCCTGCTGGGGGTGGGCAACGGCTTCGCGCTGCCCAACGCGATGGCGGGACTGGTCAGCGTGCAGCCGCGGCTTTCCGGCTCGGCGTCCGGGCTGGGCGGGGCCATGCAGCTCATCGGCGGCGCGCTGATGACGGTGCTGGCCGGCGCCTGGTTGTCGGTGAAAACCGGCCCCTACCCGCTTCTCGTGGTGATGCTGCTGTGCTCGGTCGCCGGCTTCGCCACCGCCATGTGGTCGTGGTCGATCGCCAGGCGGGAGGGGGCGCTGTGAGCGTGGCGGGGCTGGTGCTCGCCGGTGGCCGGGGCTCGCGCCTCGGCGCGGACAAGGCGATGGCTGAACTCGGCGGCCTCAGCCTGGCACAGCGTTCCGCCGGGCGGCTGCGCCCCCAGGTCGCGGCGCTGGCGATCAGCGCCAACGGCGATCCGCGGCGCTTCGGTCCCGGCTCGCCGCCTGTGCTGGCCGATGTGGTGCCAGGCTTCCGCGGGCCGCTCGCCGGCATTCTCTCCGGGCTGATATGGGCCACGGCGCAAGGCCCGTGCCGGTGGATGGCGACCGTCGCGGTCGACACGCCCTTCTTTCCCGCCGATCTGGTCGCCCGGCTCCTCGCGGCGGCAGCGCCGCATCCCGAACTCATCGCCGTCGCCCGCTCGCGCGGCAGGCTGCATCCGGTCTTCGCGCTCTGGCCGCTCGGCTGCCTGCCGGCGCTGGACGCCGCTCTGCGGCGGGAGGACGGCGGCAAGGTTATGGCGTTCATCGACGGGCAAGGCTATGTGCCGGTCGACTTCGACGACGAAGCCTCCGGCATCGACCCCTTCTTCAACATCAACACGCCCGAGGATCTGGCGGAGGCACGCAAGCTGCTGAACAGGCCCGCGCCATGAACACGCCCGTCTTCGGCATCACCGGCTGGAAGAACTCCGGCAAGACGACACTCACCGAGCGGCTGGTCGCGCATCTGGTCGCCCTCGGTCTGCGCGTCTCCACCGTCAAGCACGCCCATCACGCCTTCGACATCGACAAGGCCGGAACCGACAGCTTCCGCCACCGGGCGGCCGGCGCCAGCGAGGTGGCGATCGTTTCGGGGCAGCGCTTCGCGATCATGCACGAGCTGCGCGAAGAGCCAGAGCCGGAGCTCACCGAGATCCTGGCCCGGCTCGCGCCCTGCGACCTCGTGCTGATTGAAGGCTACAAGCGCGAGAACCACCCCAAGATCGAGGTCAGGAGACTGGGCGCGCGCAGCGTCGAGCCGCTTGCGCCAAACGATCCTTCCATCCTCGCAATCGCCGCCGACAGCCCGCAGAACGCCGGCAACCTGCCCGTCTTCGGGCTGGACGATATCGCCGGCATAGCCGCCTTCATCCTGTCGACCACCGGGCTGGACCGGCGTAGGGACTGAGGCAGCGCTCGACCTGATCGGCGAGACCCGCCTCCCCTGTTCGCGCAGCTTCGACTTCCAGACCCATATCCGGGTTGACGCCGCATCTCATACGCTGAGGATTTCGGCCTTCGCACCGGTGGGTTGCGTTTGCGACGGCGCGGCCTTGCTGTAAGGAAGTCGGCGTCCGCAACCGCAGCTCGCTCTGAAGGAATGATTGATGGCAAAAGTCGCGTTTATCGGCCTGGGTGTCATGGGCTATCCGATGGCCGCTCACCTTTTGCACAAGGGCGGGCATGAAGTCACCGTCTACAACCGCACGGCCGCGCGCGCCGAAAAATGGGTTGCCGAGCACGGAGGCAGCTTCGCCGCCACGCCGGCCAAGGCGGCCGAAGGCAAGGAGTTCGTCTTCACCTGCGTGGGCAACGACGACGACCTGCGCTCGGTGACAATCGGCCCGGACGGCGCGTTCGGCGCGATGGAGAAAGGCGCCGTCTTCATCGACAACACCACCGCTTCCGCGGAGGTCGCCCGCGAACTGGCGCAGAAGGCCGAAGCGGCCGGCTTCGACAGTCTCGACGCTCCCGTTTCGGGCGGCCAGGCGGGGGCCGAGAACGGCGTGCTGACGGTGATGGTGGGCGGCAAGCAATCCGCCTTCAACCGTGCCCAGCCGGTGATCTCGGCCTATGCCCGCATGGTCGGCCTGATGGGCCCGGCGGGCTCCGGCCAGCTGACCAAGATGGTCAACCAGATCTGCATCGCCGGCCTCGTCCAGGGGTTGGCGGAAGGGTTGCATTTCGGCAGCAAGGCCGGGCTCGACATGCTCAAGGTCGTGGAAGTCATCTCCAAGGGCGCTGCCGGCTCCTGGCAGATGGAGAACCGGCACAAGACCATGCTGGACGGCAAGTACGAGTTCGGCTTCGCCGTCGACTGGATGCGCAAGGACCTCGACATCTGCCTCACCGAGGCCGACCGCAACGGGGCGGTGCTGCCCGTCACCGCGTTGGTGGACCAGTTCTACAAGGAGGTGCAGGCCATGGGCGGGCGGCGCTGGGACACGTCGTCGCTGCTGGCCCGGCTCGAGCGCAAATAGGCTTGGACCGCCTCTCGCCCTCCTCCACCACCGCCGAGATCGTGGAATACCTGCGCTCCGTAGGCTCCGAGGCGAACAGGCAGGGCATGGCGCGTTACGGCATCCGCGTCGACGACGCGCTGGGCGTCGCCCGGCCGGTCCAGCGCCAGATCGCCAGGCGGGTGAAGCGCAACCACGAACGCGCGTTCGAGTTGTGGCGATCGGGGATCGCCGAAGCACGCTTCGTGGCCTCCCTGACCGTCGATCCGCAGCGCTTCACCGTGGCGGACGCGAGGCGCTGGGCGGCCGACTTCGATTCCTGGGACGTGGTCGACGGCGTGTCCGACCTGTTCGCCGGTATGGGGGAATGGAAACAGCTCGTCGGCGAGTTTGCCGGCGACGAGCGGGAGTTCGTCCGGCGCACCGCCTTCGCCATGGTGGCCTGGGCGGCGGTGCACCACAAGGACGAGCCCGACGCGACCTTCCTCGATTTTCTGGCGCTGGTCGAGGCGCATTCCACGGACGCGCGCAACTTCGTGAGGAAGGCGGTGGACTGGGCGCTGCGCAACATCGGCAAGCGCTCGGAAAGCCTCAACGCCGCCGCCACGGCCTCCGCAAGGCGGCTCGCCGCCTCGACCGACAGAACCGCCCGCTGGATCGGGCGCAACGCCTTGCCCGAACTCACCGACGACAAGACTCTCGCCCGGATCGCTGCCAGGCGGAAACCCTGACCGCTCAGGCGGCGTTGGAGCCGGACTCCTTGTCCAGGATCATGTAGTCCAGCGGCATCTCGGTCGTGTACTTGATCCGCTCCATTGCGAACGTCGACGAGACGTCGCGGATCTCGATCTTGGAAATCATGCGCTTGTAGAAGGCATCGTAGGCGGCGATGTCCGGCACGACCACGCGCAGAAGATAGTCCACGTCGCCGCTCATGCGATAGAACTCCACCACCTCGGGGAATTCCTGGATCACCTCCGAAAAACGACGCAGCCATTCGTGGCTGTGCGAATTGGTGCGGATGGACACGAAGACGGTTACGCGGGCGTTGATCTTCTCCGGATCGAGGACGGCGACGCGTCGGCGGATGACGCCCTCTTCCTCGAGCTTCTGGATGCGCCGCCAGCAGGGCGTGGTCGACAGTCCGACCTTCTTGGCGATGTCGGCAACCGCCAGCGTGGCATCTTCCTGAAGAAGCCGGAGGATTTTTCTATCAAGCCGGTCCATATGGCACCTCGGTAGAAATATTTTGCGGAAAATGCACGGAAAGCGCGGCCGTCACAAGAAAGAATATCGCCGCGAAGGCGCAGATTGAGGACGATCGTTCCGCAATCACGGTCAGATGCGATGGCGGATTTCCGCTTTCAGCACGGGCAAAAGATCGGCTTCGAACCATGGATGCCGCTTCAACCAGACCGTATTCCGCCATGACGGGTGGGGAAGCGGCATGACGCGCGGCACGTCCGGCTGCTCGAAAATGCTCCGCCAGTTCAGCATCGTTTCAGTGAGCGACGGCCCAATCCTGCCGCCGAGATGCCATTTCTGGGCGTAGCCGCC
>JAEUMA010000734.1 GCA_016793565.1 Rhizobiaceae bacterium | reverse complement strand
CGCTCCATCTCTTCGCGCAGATTGCCGACGTCGTCGCGCTCCAACCCGTCGGTGATGAGCAGCACGACCGCGCCCTGCCCCAGCACCCGGCGCGACCACAAGCGATTGAACTCATGCAGCGTGTCGCCGATGCGCGTCCCTCCGGACCAGTCGCGCACCGCCGCCGAGCAGTCGGCGAGCGCGGCGTCCGGGTCGCGATGACGCATCTGGCGCGTGAGATTGGTGAGCCGGGTGCCGAACACGAACGTATGAACCCGCCGGCGGCTTTCCGTCAACGCATGCAGGAAATGTAGGAAGATGCGCGTGTACTGGCTCATCGAGCCCGAAATATCGGCCAGCACAACCAGCGGCGGATGAATCTGACGCGGAGAGCGGAACTTGGGCAGGATCAGCGTGCCGCCGGTTCGTGCGGCGGCTCTCATCATGGCGCGGGGATCGGGCCTGCGTCCCTGCGGATCAGAGCGGAATCGCCGGGTGGTCACCTGGTCCAGCGGCAAGGTCAGCGCCGCGATCGCGCGCTTGGCCTCATGGAGTTCGCCCGCCGACATCTGTGCGAAGTCCTTGCCGCGCAACACCTCGTTACCCGAAACGGTGAGGCGGGCATCGATCTCGATTTCCGGCGCGTCGAGCGGCCTGGCCTTATCGTGACCTTCGAACATTGCCTGGCTGACCCGGTTCTCCGCCGGCCGCGGCTTTTCCCGCTCGCGCGTGGCGGGCGCCACCGGGGAGAACATGGCGAGCATCTTCTCGATCAGCTCACGCGATTTCCAGAACAGCCGAAACGCCTCATTGAATGTCTCGTGATCCTCGCGCCGATTCACCAGCACGGCGTGGAGTGTCCAGTAGAAATCGTCGCGCGAACCAATGCCGGAGGTCAGAACGGCGTCGATCGCGTTCACCACCGAGGCAGGGCCGACGCGCATGCCCGCCTTGCGCAGGGCGCGGGCGAAATAGACGATATTGTCCGCGATGCGGCCGTCCGCCGAAGCCGTGCTGGGTTCGGAACGATAGGTGCGCATCACTCCGCAGCCGAGAGCTCGGCCTTCACTTCCTTGAGGATACGCCGGCCTTCGCCCTGTTCGATGCGGGCGATGTCGTCCTGGTACTTGAGCAGCACGCCGATCGTGTCTGATACCGTCTCGGGGTCGAGAGCGACCTTGTCCAGCTCGGTCAGCGCGCCGGCCCAGTCGATCGTCTCGGCGACGCCGGGAGCCTTAAAGAGGTCGAGCTCGCGCAGCTTCTGGACGAAGCGTACGACCTCGGCCGAAAGCCGGAGATTGGCCTGCGGCACCTTGCGCGAGACGATCTCCAGTTCGCGCTCGGCGCTCGGGTAGTCGACCCAATGGTAGAGGCAACGGCGCTTCAGCGCGTCATGGATCTCACGCGTGCGGTTGGTGGTGATGATAACGATCGGCGGTTCCTCGGCCTTGATCGTGCCCAGTTCGGGCACGGTGACCTGGAAGTCCGACAGGATCTCCAGCAAAAAGGCCTCGAACGCCTCGTCGGTTCGGTCCAGTTCGTCGATAAGGAACACCGGCGCCGCGCCGGCGGTCCCTGTCAGCGCCTCCATCACAGGGCGGCGGATCAGAAACTTTTCCGAGAAGACGCTGCTCTCCATCCGCTGGCGGTCGGCCTGTCCCGCCGCCTCCTCCATGCGGATCTCGATCATTTGGGCGGCGTAGTTCCACTCATAGACAGCCGAGGAGACATCAAGGCCTTCGTAGCACTGCAGGCGGATCAGCCGGCGCCCCAAAGCGGATGCCAGGACCTTCGCGATCTCGGTCTTGCCGACGCCCGCCTCGCCTTCGAGAAACAGCGGGCGCTTCATGCGCAGGCTGAGGAAAAGAACCGTCGCGAGCGACCGGTCAGCGACGTAGTCGGCGTTCGCCAGCATGGCGAGCGTGTGGTCGATACTGTGCGGAATCGCTTGCGGCGCGATGTTCGTCATGGTCGTTGCGTCCTGCTCGCGGGCCGTTCAGAGGGTATGGTAACTGCGCTCGTGATAGATCAGCGGCCTCAAATGGTCACCTGTCCTGAGGCCGGCGACCCTGCCGAACAGCACGCGGTGGGTGGCCCATTCCTTGGCCTCCATCAATTCGCAGTCGAACGTGGCGAGCGCGCCCTGAAGCGCCGGTGCGCCGGTGGCGATCACGTCCCATTCGCCCAGCGCAAACCGCTCTTCGGGCTGCAGACCGGTCTGTCCGGAAAACGCCACGGCCAGGGCCTGCTGCGTCGACGACAGCGTGTTCAGCGCAAATTTACCATTGGTAACAAAAGCTTCGTTCTTCGGGTTTTCGCGATTGAGGCAGACCAGAACCGTCGGCGGGCTGTCGGAAACGGAGCAGGCGGCAATGACCGTGGCGCCGCGCCTGCCGGCGGGTCCATCAGTGGTCACCACATGCACTGCGCCGCCGAAACGCGCCATCGCGTCGCGATAAGCCTGCGGTCCGATCTCGTATTTCTTGAGCACGCGCGGTTCCACCCTTGCCGTCCCCTATATATGACGGAGGTAAACAACCAGCAAGGAAACGGGCCTTTCGCGGTTGCGTCCGCAAAATTGTGCTTCTAGACCGTCTACGGGCCAGTGCTTACGGCGCGGTCTTGGCCCGCACCGCCAGGTTGGAAAGGGCGCCATGCGCCGAACGATCGTCTCGATCGCCTTGTCTGCAGGCATGATCCACGGCGCCGGCGCCGATGGCATCGGCGTGATCGCGCCGCTCAGCGGGCCGTCCGCCCTGCTCGGTCAGCAGATGCGCGCCGGAGCCGAGATCGCCGCCGCCGACCTCGGTGTCACGCTCACCGTGCGCGACGACGCCTGCACCGCGCAAGGCGGCGAAGGTGCGGCACGGGACATGGTCGCAGCAAAGGTCGCCGCAGTGACCGGCTTCCTGTGCACGGAGGCGATCGAGGCGGCGCTGCCGGTCCTCACCACCGCCGGAATTCCGGTCGTCACGCCCGGCGTGCGCACCAACAGTCTGACGGATCGCCGCAAGAAGACAGGGTGGCTCGTCTACAGGCTCGGACCGCGTGCGGACGACGAACGCGCGGCCACCGCCGCGATCCTGACGCGGCTCTGGCGCGACGAGCTCTTTGCCATCATCGACGACGGCACGATCTACGGACGCGAGCTCGCCGAGAGCTTTCGCAACGCGGCCGAGCAGAACGGGCTGAAACCGGTGTTCGTGGACACGTTTCGTCCCCAACTCGACAATCAGGTGGCAACAGTCGGCCGGCTGAGAAAGGCCGGCGCCACCAGGGTTCTGGTAGGAGGCGACCGCGAGGACATCGCAATCCTTGCCCGGGATGCAGCCGCGCTTGGAAACGGCATGATTTTCGCCGGCGGCGAGGGGCTGCGGGGTGCGCCCGGTGAAACGCCGTTGGCGGCGGGCACCATCATGATCGGCCTGCCCGAATGGTCGGATGGCGCATCTCCGGAGGTGCTCAGCCGCTTTTCCGAGCGGCAGGTGGTCCCGGAAGGCTACGCCCTGCCCGCTTATGCGGCGGTCGAAGTCGCCACCCAGGCGCTGGAAGCGGCCCTGACGAGCGGCAGGCCTGTCACCGAGACGCTGGCCGGCCACGATTTCGTGACTGCGATCGGCACCGTTCGTTTCGACACCGACGGCAATCTCGGCGACAATCCCTATCGTGCCTTCGTCTATGACGGTACGCGCTTCGTCCCGATGGAGGTTCCGTGATTCCACGCCCCGGCCCGCGCAACCTGATCACGGACGTGGCGGGAATCCGCGTCGGAAACGCCTCCGATTCGCGATTGAAATCCGGGGTGACGGCAATCGTTTGCGATTGGCCGACCGTCGCCGGCGTCCAGATCCTCGGCGGCGCGCCAGGCACTCGCGAGACCGACCTGCTCGATCCGCACAATCTGGTCGAACACGTCCATGCCATCACTCTGTCGGGAGGGTCCGCATTCGGGTTGGATGCCGCCTCGGGCGTCGTCGCATGGCTTCGCGAGCATGGAATCGGTTTCGACGTGCGCGGAACCCCGGTTCCGATCGTGCCCGGAGCGATCCTGGCCGATCTCCACAATGGCGGCGACAAGGACTGGGGTCGCTATGGACCCTATCGCGAACTGGGCTTCGAGGCCGCTGCAACGGCGGCTCTCGACTTCGCCATAGGCAGCACCGGCGCCGGCACCGGTGCTTTGACAGCCGGCGTGAAAGGCGGGCTCGGCTCGGCTTCGGTGGTGTTGCCCAACGGGATTTCGATCGGAGCGCTGGCTGCTATCAACCCGGTCGGTTCGGTTACGGTCGGGCAGACCCGGCATTTCTGGGCGGCGCCGTTCGAAATCGGCGACGAGTTCGGCGGACTTGGTCTCCCCTCCCCCTTGCCGGCCGATGCTCAGCGCGTTCGGCTCAAATACCGCGACACAGAGCCGGCGCGCACGCACACGACGATCGCCGTCGTCGCGACCGACGCCGTGCTGACTTCCGCCGGCGCCAAGCGGTTGGCAATGTCGGCGCACGACGGGTTCGCACGGGCGATTTGGCCGGCCCACACGCCGTTCGATGGCGATCTGGTCTTTGCACTCGCCACGGGGGCCAGCGGCATAGTGCCCATGGCCGACCAGGCGATCGACTTCTACGCGCACTCCGCCTCGACCATGGCACGGGCGATCGCTCGCGGCGTTTTCCTCGCCACCGCCGAGGATGGCGACATCATGCCGGCGTGGTCGTCGCTGCACGGATGATTGGGGGCCTGCGCGACCGCATGGCAGACCTGCCTTCCTACGCGACCCTGGCGGCTGGCTCGCTCGTGTGGGCCCTGCTGATGGGCGCCAGCGCTTGGCTATCCCTGACGCGCGCTGGCTGGCAGACGACGCAGGCCGTCGGCACGGTGGCGGTGGTCTTCGCGATCGGCGGTCTGATTGCCTTTCCGCTTGCCATCGCCGCCGCCACACTCACTGGCGCGCAGCGGCCCGAGAAGCGTTTTGCCGCCGCTTTCGTGGCGCTGACGGTCTTTTCCAGCGGTCTGGCGGCCGCGCTCTACGCCAATCAGTACCGGCTCTACTACTCCGAATGGCACGGCGAGCCCTTTTCGAAGCTGTGGACCCACCAGATCGTCTTCACCACGCTGGCGGCGATCTACCAGTTTCTGGCGGTCGGCATGCGGCTCTATTTTCCCCTCGGCTTCGCCGCGCTTTTTCTCGCCAGCCTCTGGTTTGCCCGTCGCCGGCGTTGAGCCCGGAGGGCGGCTCTGTTAGGACGCCGTCGCCGACCGACGAGGACCGCCATGATCCCCCGCTATTCCCGCCCCGAAATGGTTGCCATCTGGTCGCCGGAGACGCGATTTCGGATCTGGTTCGAGATCGAGGCGCATGCCTGCGACGCGCTGGCCGAGATCGGCGTGATCCCCAGGGAGGCCGCCCGTAAGATCTGGGAAAAGGG
>JAEUMA010000733.1 GCA_016793565.1 Rhizobiaceae bacterium | reverse complement strand
CGAGCAGTATGTCGACGCGCTGACCGGCATGTACAAGGAGACCTTCCTCCTTCACTACAACTTCCCGCCCTACTCGGTCGGTGAAACGGGCCGCATGGGTTCGCCCGGCCGCCGCGAAATCGGCCACGGCAAGCTCGCCTGGCGCGCCATCCGCCCGATGCTGCCGGCCGCCGAACAGTTCCCCTACACGCTGCGCGTCGTTTCCGAGATCACCGAGTCCAATGGCTCATCGTCGATGGCGACGGTCTGCGGCACCTCGCTTGCCCTGATGGACGCCGGCGTGCCGCTGGCCAAGCCGGTCGCCGGCATCGCCATGGGCCTGATCAAGGAAGGCGAGCGCTTCGCGGTGCTCTCCGACATCCTGGGTGACGAGGACCATCTCGGCGATATGGACTTCAAGGTGGCGGGCACTTCGGCCGGCATCACCTCGCTGCAGATGGACATCAAGATCGACGGTATCACCGAGGAGATCATGAAGGTCGCGCTCGGCCAGGCCAAGGACGGCCGTCTGCACATCCTCGGCGAGATGGGCAAGGCGCTTTCCGGCGCCCGTGCCGAGCTCGGCGAGTTCGCGCCGCGCATTGAGGTGATGCATATCCCGACCGACAAGATCCGCGACGTGATCGGCTCCGGCGGCAAGGTGATCCGCGAGATCGTCGAGAAGACCGGCGCCAAGATCAACATCGAAGACGACGGCACGGTGAAGATCGCCTCCTCCAACGCCAAGGAGATCGAGGCGGCGAAGAAGTGGATCCACACCATCGTGGCGGAACCGGAAGTCGGCGAAATCTACGAGGGCACGGTCGTCAAGACCGCCGACTTCGGCGCCTTCGTCAATTTCTTCGGCCCGCGCGACGGTCTCGTCCACATCTCGCAGCTCGCCAACGACCGCGTCCAGAAGACCACCGACGTGGTCAAGGAAGGCGACAAGGTCTACGTCAAGCTGATGGGCTTCGACGAGCGCGGCAAGGTCCGCCTCTCCATGAAGGTCGTCGACCAGAAGACCGGCAAGGAAATCGTCCGCGAGAAGAAGCGCGAAGACGACGAGGAGACCGCCGCCTGATAGCGGTGTTCTCCAAGGCAATTGCGACGGGCGCGCCGACAGGCCGCCCGTTTTGCTTTTGGGCCGATAGTTCTTCTCCGGCTCGGTTCCCGTATAGCGGTCTCAATCCATGAACAAGGACGCGTCGGCGACGCTGTTTCATCCGTTCGTCACCGAAGAACTCGCGCTGCCGGACGCGGGAGCGCAGGTACTCTTCATCGGGGCAAGACCGGGCGCTCGCTTGCCGGAAGGCTTCGTGGCGCCGCTGAAGTGCGTCCAGGGTTTTCGCCCCGACTATCTCGGTCTTGTCCGGGAAGGGCGGGAGGTGACGCCGGTAAGTTCCGCCAGCGTCTACGATACGGCCTTGGTTCTCGCCGCGCGCCATCGCGCCGAGACCGAGCTTCGCCTGGCCTCGGCCCTCACCAATGTGAAAGCCGGCGGCCTGGTCGTCGTCGCCGGCGGCAACGAGGATGGCGTCGGCGCGTTGCGCACGCGGCTGGAGAAGCGCGACGGCCATTTTGCCGTGCCGGTCGCCGGCCGGCTGTCCAAGCATCATGGTGTCGTCTTCTGGCTATACCGGACGCCGCAGGCGGAAGCGTTCGCACAGCAGCGGCTCGATGCCTTGGCTGCGCGTCCCCTGGTGGAAGGCCGCTTCCGGACCGCGCCCAGTTCCTTCTCCCATGACGGTATTGACGCCGGCTCGCGCCTGCTGGCGGAGTGCCTGCCGGCAGACATGACCGGCTCTGTCGCCGATTTCTGTGCGGGTTGGGGCTTCCTCTCGGCCGAACTCGCGCGCCGCGGATCGCCCATAGCCCGCGTGGATCTTTACGAGGCGGATCACGCATCGCTGGAGGCCGCGCGCGACAACATGGCGAGGCTCGCGCCGAATGTTTCGGCGCGGTTCCTTTGGTGGGATCTCGTCGGCGAGCCGGTGAGCGAACGGTACGACGCCATCATCATGAATCCGCCCTTTCACCAGGGGCGGGCGTCCGAACCCGGTCTTGGCGAGGCGCTCATCGGTTCGGCGGCGAAGGCCTTGCGCAAGGGAGGTCGGCTGCTGCTGGTCGCCAACCGCCAATTGCCCTACGAAGCCGCGCTCGCCAAAGGGTTCGGCAGGGTCGAGCGGTTGCGCGAGGAGGCCGGCTTCAAGGTTTTCTGCGCGGTGCGGTAACGCCTCGTCGCCGCGCCGTCCCCGAAGCGATCAGTGCATAGCGGCTCGCGCCGGCCTCGCCTCACCGTCGAACTCGATCAGCGGCGCCGGGCGGCCAAACAGGTAGCCCTGCACCGTTTCGCAGCCCGCGGCTCTCAGCAGCGTCGCCTGGTTCTCCGTCTCGACGCCCTCGGCGATGATGTTCACGCCGAGCGCCCGGGAAAGGCCGACGATGGTGGAAACCACAGCGCCGGAGCTGCTGTCCGTTTCCAGCCGGCTGATGAAGGAGCGATCGATCTTCAGCTTGTGGAAATTGAAGTCGATCAGGTAGGCGAGGTTGGAATAGCCGGTGCCGAAATCGTCCACGGCGACCGAGATGCCCATCTCTGTCAGTTCCTTGAGGATCGCGGCGGCGCGGTCGCGGTCCTGCATCATCGCCGTCTCTGTGACCTCCAGCTCCAGCCGTTCAGGGCGGATGCCGCTGCTTTCGAGCGCGCAGCGCACGACGCCGACGAAGTCCCTCGTCATGAACTGCACCGGCGAGATGTTGACGGCTACGAAGCAGTCGTCGGGCAGGTGCAGCGCGTCGCGGCAGGCCTGGCGCAGCACCCACTCGCCGATCGGCGCGATCATGCCGGTTTCCTCGGCGATGGAGATGAACTCGACCGGCGGGATCATGCCGCGCGAGGGGTGCCGCCAGCGGATCAGCGCCTCGTAGCCGACGATGCGGCCGTTTCGCAGATCGAACTGCGGCTGGTAGTGCAGGCTGAAATGGCCCTGCTCGAAAGCGCCGTACAGCTCCGACTCGATCCAGTTGCGATGGTCGGCCACGCGGCCCATGTCCGGGTGGAACACCCGCCAGTTGCCAACGCCCGCCGCGCGCGCGTTCTGCAAGGCAAGGTTGGAACGGCGCAGCAAAGCGATCGGATCGGTGCCGTCCTTCGGCATGGCTGCGATGCCGACCGAGATATTCACCGACTGCTGATGCGAGCGCAGATGGTAGGGTGCCATCAGCCGCTCGACGAGCATCTGCACCACGCCCTCGATGGACTCGAGGCCGGGGTGGTCCGGGTAGAGGACGGCGAACTCACCGGCCCCGATCCTGCCGACCACCACGTTGGCGGGGAGGCTCGACCGCAGCCGCTTGGCGATGGCGCGGATCAGCTCGTCGCCCTTGCTGTAGCCGATCGAGTCGTTGATCTGCTTGAAGCGGTCGATGTCTATGTCGATCAGGAATATCGGCGAGGCGTCGCGAATAGTGCGCTGGGCGGCATCCGCGATACGCCCGATCATGGCCGGGCGCGCGAGCAGCCCGGTCAGTTTGTCGAGCTGCGTCTCGTGGAACACATAGTCGGCCGACTCGTCGACGCCGGCGAAGAAGGAAAGGGCTGCGAGCGCGGCGGCCAGGGCGCAAAGCCCGGCGATGATCGCGCTGACCACGGGGCCGGACAGTCCCGCGAACCCTTCGCCGAATCCGAAGCGCATCCCCCACAGGCCGAGCAGAAAACTGCAGGCTCCGGAAGCTGCGATTGTGATCAGCCGAAACGCCTTGCTGCGGTTCGGATTTGCGACTGCGGGCATGAAAACAGTCCCCTGGCTATCGCCTACCTAGCCGGGGACCCGTTAAATTCGGTTTCGTCTAATGGATGCAATTTTAGCGGTATCTATTTTAGTCGCCCGCTGCGTCCGAACCTTTCAGCTCGTCAATGGTAGGCATGAGCGTGATGTTGTAGCCGGAATCCACATAGTGCGTTTCGCCGGTAACGCCGCTCGACAGGTCCGAAAGCAGGTACAGCGCCGAGCCGCCGACTTCCTCCAGCGTAATCGGCCGCCGCAGCGGCGAGTTGCGCTGCTGGTAGGAAAACATCAGGCGCGCGTCCGAAATGCCGGCGCCGGCCAGTGTCCGCATGGGTCCGGCCGATATTGCGTTCACGCGAATGCCTTTCGGACCGTAGTCGCTGGCGAGATAGCGCACGGAAGCCTCAAGCGCGGCCTTGGCCACACCCATGACGTTGTAGTTCGGCATGACCCGGACCGACGCGGCGTAGGTCAGCGTCACGATCGAGCCGCCGCCCGTCATGAGGGAAGCGGCACGCTTGGCCACCTCCGTGAAGGAGAAGCAGGAGATGACCATGGTGCGCGTGAAATTCTCGCGCGAGGTATCGGCGTAGAGGCCTTTCAGCTCGTTCTTGTCGGAAAAACCGATGGCGTGGACGACGAAGTCGAGCCCGTCCCACTCCGCCTTCAGCGTTTCGAATACGGCGTCCACCGTCGCGATGTCCTCGACATCGCAGGGCAGCAGCAGCTTCGCGCCGACCTGCTCGGCCAGCGGCTTGACCCGGCGGCCGAACGCCTCGCCCTGGTAGGTGAAAGCCATCTCCGCGCCTGCCTGATGCAGCTTCTGCGCGATGCCCCAGGCAATGGAATGATCGTTGGCCACGCCCATGACGAGGCCGCGCTTGCCCTTCATCAGACCGTTCATGTCCTCGGCCTCAGGCGGTGTAGCGCTGGAATACCAGCGTCGCGTTGGTTCCGCCGAACCCGAACGAGTTGGACAGCACGGTGTCGATTTTGGCGTCGTCGATCCGTTCGCGAACGATCGGCATGCCCTCGAATTCCGGGTCGAGGGCTTCGATATGCGCGCTCTTGCCGATGAAACGGCCCTGCATCATCAGGATCGAATAGATCGATTCCTGCACGCCGGCCGCGCCCAGCGAATGCCCGGTCAGCGACTTGGTCGAGGTGATGTTGGGCATCTCCGCGCCGAACACCTCGCGGATCGCCCCCATCTCCTTAGAATCGCCGACCGGTGTCGAGGTGCCGTGCGTGTTGATGTAGTCCACCGGTCCCTTCACGGTGGCCAGCGCCTGCCGCATGCAGCGCACCGCCCCCTCGCCCGAGGGTGCCACCATGTCGTAGCCGTCCGAAGTCGCGCCGTAGCCGACGATCTCGGCGTAGATCTTGGCGCCGCGCGCCTTGGCATGTTCCAGCTCTTCCACCACCAGAACGCCTGCGCCGCCGGCGATGACGAAGCCGTCGCGGTCGACGTCGTAGGCCCGCGACGCCACGTCGGGGCGGTTGTTGAACTTGGACGACATCGCGCCCATGGCGTCGAACAGGTTGGACATCGTCCAGTCGAGGTCTTCGTGGCCGCCGGCGAAGACCATGTCCTGCTTGCCCCACTGGATCAGCTCGTAGGCATTGCCCACGCAGTGGGCGGAGGTCGAGCAGGCCGACGAGATCGAGTAGTTCACGCCGTGGATCTTGAACCACGTGGCGAGCGTTGCCGAAGCCGTGGAGGACATCGCCTTCGGCACTGCGAACGGCCCGATCCGCTTCGGGCTGCCGTTCTTGCGAGTGATGTCGGCCGCTTCGACGATGGTGCGGGTGGAAGGGCCGCCCGAGCCCATGATGATGCCGGTGCGCTCGTTGGTGATCTCGGTCTCGCCGAGCCCCGCATCGGCGATCGCCTGCTGCATGGCCACATGGTTCCAGGCGCCGCCCTTGGACAGGAACCGCGCAGCACGGCGGTCGACCAGTTCGGACGGGTCCAACTTGGGAGCGCCCCAGACCTGGCAGCGGAACCCATGCTCGGCGAATTCCGGCGAAAAGCTGATGCCCGACCGGGCATCGCGCAGCGACGCCTCGACCTCAGCCGCGTTGTCGCCGATCGAAGATACGATGCCGAGACCCGACACCACGACACGTCTCATGGCGAGCTCTCCCTCGAATGCGCGGGTGTCAGGCCGCGGCTTGTTTCGCAAGGCCGACGCGCAGGTCGGTTGCCTTGTAGATGGGTTCGCCGTCGGCCTTCAACCAGCCGTCGGCGATGCCGAGCACCAGCCGCCCGCGCATCACGCGCTTGAAGTCGACGCCGTACTCCACCTTCTTGACCGACGGGGTGACCATGCCCTTGAACTTGACCTCGCCGGTCGACAGGGCCATGCCCTTGCCGGGTTCGCCCAGCCAGCCGAGGTAGAAACCCGTCATCTGCCACATGGCGTCGAGGCCCAGGCAGCCCGGCATGACCGGGTTGCCGATGAAGTGGCAGGCGAAGAACCACAGGTCCGGCTTGATGTCGAACTCGGCGCGGAGATAGCCCTTGTCGAACTCACCCCCGGTCTCCGAAATGTCCGTGATGCGGTCGAACATCAGCATCGGCGGATACGGAAGCTGCGCGTTGCCGGGACCGAAGAGCTCGCCGCGGGCGCAGGCAAGCAGGTCCTCGTAATCGTAGCTCGATTTCCGTTCCGCCATTCCGGATCGCCCCTGACTTCTTGCCGGCGTGCGCCGGCTCCACCGGACCGTATACACAGACTGTTTCGGCGCGGAAACAGCCGTCAGCGATTATCTCGCCGCCGGCCCCGGGTCAATCCGCGCTATTGATCGGTTTACTCCGACAGAATATATGTCAGCTAATCTCCATTCTTCTGCCTCGCGGCAGTCTGATGGAAGCGGGCGAGACAGGGACGGGAAAAGTTCGGCGTGTCGATGGGACAGATCTGCACAGCGCATATCGAGCAGCAGGTTCGCGACGCCGGCCTGCGGCCCACGCGTCAGCGCGTGGCTCTCGCGCAGCTGCTGTTCGCCAAGGGCGACCGCCATCTGTCCGCGGAAGAGCTGCATGAGGAGGCGCAGGCGGCCGGCGTGCCCGTGTCGCTGGCGACCGTCTACAACGCGCTGCACCAGTTCACCGAGGCCGGAATGCTGCGCATCCTGGCTGTCGAGGGGTCGAAGACCTATTTCGACACCAACACGTCCGATCACCATCACTATTTCGTCGAAGGCGAAAACAAGGTCTATGACATCGAAGGCACCGCCGTGAAGGTCATGAACCTTCCCGAGCCGCCCGAGGGCATGGAAATCGCTAACGTCGACATCGTGGTCAGGCTGCGGCCAAAGCGCACGTCCTGACCGCCCCGCGCGGGGCTCCCCTCCCGTGAGCATTTTGATCAGGTTGGAATGGGTCGCAGCCGCGATTGGCTGCGTTGTTGCGTTCCGGTGGCTCGATGGCGGCTGGGGCCTGTTTGCCCTGCTGATTCTCGCGCCGGATCTGGCGATGGTCGGATATGCGTTCGGTCCCAGGATCGGCGCGCTTTGCTACAACGCCGTCCATACGACGCTCGGGCCGGCCGTTCTGGCTCTGGCGGCTGTGGTTTTCGGCCCGGCCGCGCTCAAGATTGCCCTGATCTGGGTGACCCACATAGCCGTCGACCGGGCGCTGGGCTACGGCCTTAAATTGCCCAGCGGATTCCGCGACACGCATCCCGGCCGCGTCGGCCATGACCGCGCCGCCGGATAGGCTCAGTCCGCGATGGTCTCGCCTGGATAAACGCCCCAGACGAGCGACTGGCTAATCCAACCCTCGTTGCCGGCGAAGCTCATCTCGCACCAGCTGCCGTTGCAAAGCTTGATCGTGCCGATCACGCCGGGCTCGATGAGTGCGACGGCGCGTGAGCCTGCGGTGGGGTCGGCCAGCAGGCTGATCTCGCCCTTCTTGCCCTTCTCCCACGGTGCGATCATGCCGGTGCGCTTGCCCGACAGAAGACCCTGGTTGATCCAGCCCTCGGCGCCGTCGGAATCGCGCACGCGCCGCCAGTTGTCGTACTCCTGGATGATTTCCATCGGCAGGCCGGATTTCAGGTATAGCCAGTCGACAGGGTAGTTCACGCCCGGGCCAATGCGCGCGTTTACGCGGCCGGATTTCAGGCTGACGAAGCGCGGCAACGGCAGGCCGGAGGCGCCGCGGCCGGCCGCCTCGGCGGCGCCGGCCGGCGCGTCGACCAATTGGGCGGCCCCCACGGGAGCTGCCGTTGCGGTGATCGCCAGCGCTAGGGCACATCTGGCAAGAAACGAACCGTAAGCCGACACTGTCGTTCCTCATGGCCGTGGCGGGTATTCTCCGGGCCCGCCGGTTGGGGATTTGCTTTGTCTTCGCGGGGGCCCCTTGCTAGACAGGGCGGCCCGGACCGACGTGCTTTCCAGTGTCGCCTGTCTTGGTTAAAGAGGTCTCAACGGGACCGGGATTCGAGGAAACCATGGCCGGCAAGAAGAAGCCCCTCGTCGTGATCACGCGCAAGCTGCCGGATCAGGTCGAGACGCGCATGCGCGAGCTTTTTGATGCCCGTCTGAACGTGGACGACAGGGCTCTGTCGCAGCCGGAGCTTGTCGCGGCCGTCAAGGAAGCGGACGTGCTGGTGCCCACGGTCACAGACCGTATCGACGACGCACTGATCGCCCAGGCCGGCGAGAATCTGAAGCTGATCGCCAATTACGGCAATGGCGTCGACAACATCGATGTCGCCGCGGCCGCCCGCAAGGGCATAGCGGTCACCAACACGCCCAACGTGCTGACCGAGGATACCGCCGACATGACGCTGGCGCTCATCCTGGCGGTGCCGCGGCGCCTGGCCGAGGGGGCAGGCGTGCTGACCGCCGACAGCAAATGGTCCGGCTGGTCGCCGACCTGGATGCTCGGACGTCGCATCTGGGGCAAGCGCCTTGGCATCGTCGGGATGGGACGTATCGGCACGGCCGTGGCCCGCCGCGCCAAGGCCTTCGGCCTGTCGATTCACTACCACAACCGCAAGCGCGTCGCGGCCGCGGTTGAGGACAGCCTGGAGGCGACCTACTGGGAAAGCCTTGACCAGATGCTCGCCCGCATGGATATCATCTCAGTCAACTGCCCTTCCACCCCCGCCACCTTCCACTTGCTGTCGGCCCGGAGGCTGGCGTTGATGCAGCCCTCCGCCTACCTGGTCAACACCGCCCGTGGCGACATCATCGACGAGAACGCCCTGGTCAAGCTTTTGCAGGAGGGCAAGATCGCTGGAGCGGGTCTCGACGTTTTCGAGCACGAGCCCTCGGTCAGTCCCAAACTGCTGAAACTGGCCGCCAAGAACAAGGTGGTGCTGCTGCCGCATATGGGGTCGGCCACCATCGAGGGCCGCGTCGACATGGGCGAGAAGGTGATCATCAACATACGCACTTTCTTCGACGGCCACCGCCCGCCCGACCGCGTCCTGCCGGCCAGGCTCTGATCAGGCTGGCGAGGCCTTGCTCCGGCGGCGCAGCCAGCGCGCCGCGAGCCAGCACACCAGCGCCCAGGCGGCCCCGGCGCACCAGCCCGCGAGTACGTCGGACGGCCAGTGGACGCCGAGATAGACGCGGCTGACGCCGACCAGCGCGGCGGCGAGAACGGCGACCGACAGCACGTAGACCTTCATGCGCAGCCGGGTCTGCGCGCCCGCCAGAAGCACGCCGAGCGTCAGGTAGGTCACGGTCGCCATCATGGCGTGGCCGCTGGGAAAGCTGGTGGTATAGACATCGGCGAGATGCGGCACGAGTTCCGGCCGCGGCCGGTCTATTCCGAATTTCAGCAGACTGCTCAGGGCCTGGCCGCCGGCGATCGCGACGAGGACGAAGAGCGCGGTGGCTGTCTTGCCGGACAGCAGCAGGTAGAAGAAGACGCTCGCCGTCAGCATGATCAGCACGCTGGCGCTGCCAAGCGCCGTGACGTCTCGCACCGCCTCCTCGAGCCAGAAGGGCCCGATCGGGTTGTTCGGCGCGCCCGCCTCCCGGAACGCCAGCAGGATGCGCGTGTCGAAGCCGTGCGGCGTCGTATCCCGCGCCACTTCCATCAACTAGACGAAGCCCCACAGGCAGCCTGCGATCAGGTCGCCGGCGAGCAATCCGGAGAACTCGATCCTGCTCAACAGCGTGCCTGCCGATCGTGCCATATCGTCTCCCGTTGCCGCCGGATTGCGGCGGTCGAGAGATCGAAGCTTTCGACGCTCATTTCAAGACCGGCCGCCTGGAAACTTCCAGCCGGCTCGCGCGTTGAAGCGTGGCGACGGGTGAGGGGCTCGGCATGATATTACAGCAGGGATTGGCGGTCGCCGTCATCGCGGCGATGATGGCGGCGTTCGTCTGGGGCCGGTTCCGATACGATGTTGTCGCGACCGGAGCCCTTTTGGCGGCCGTGCTGCTCGGGCTTGTCCCCTACGACAAGGCGTTTTCCGGCTTCAGCGACGACATCGTCATCATCGTCGGCAGCGCGCTCCTGGTCAGCGCGGCCGTGGCCCGCTCCGGCGTCATGGAAGCGCTGCTGCAACGCTTCGCCCCCAATCTCCGGTCGGTCCGCCTCCAGCTCGTCGTCCTGGTGGCGATCGTCACCCTGCTCTCGGCCTTCGTGAAGAATATCGGCGCGCTGGCGATCATGATCCCGATCGCATTCCAATTCGCGCGCAGGTCCAGCGTCTCGCCCTCCGTCTTTCTGATGCCGATGGCATTCGGTGCGTTGCTCGGCGGACTGATGACCCAGGTGGGCACGTCCCCCAACATCATCGTGTCGCGCATGCGCGAGGAAATCACCGGCACACCGTTCACCATGTTCGACTTCACGCCCGTCGGCGCGGCGCTGGCGCTCATGGGCTGCGTGTTCCTGGCCTTCTTCTACTGGCTGGTGCCCGTCCGTATGCGCGAAAGCGCGTCGATCCACGAGGCGATCGACATCAAGAATTATCTGTCGGAGGCGCGCGTCACGGCGTCGTCTTCGGTCGTCGGCAAGACCGTGGCGGACCTCGCCAAGTTCGGCGAGGGCGGAGCGATGGTGTCGGCGATCCTGCGCTCTCGCCGCCTGCGGGTGACGCCGTTGCCCGACACCGTCCTGCGCGAGGGCGATATCCTTCTGATCCATGGCGATCCGGAAGCGCTCGACCGCATCGTAGCGCAGGGAAAGCTGCAGATCGGCGAAGGGCAGCCGCGTGGCGAGGGGGAGAAGTCCGACGACATCGAGACCGTCGAGGCTGTGATCGGCGAGAACTCGGCGCTGATAGGCCTTTCGGCGCAGCAGCTCACGCTGTTTCACCGCTACGACGTGAACCTGCTTGCCGTCAGCCGCAAGGGCGAGCGACTGACGGAGCGGTTGGGCAGCGTCTCCCTGCGCCTCGGCGACGTAGTGCTGCTGCAGGGAAGCCGTCGCCGCATGCCTGAAATCATGCGCGAGTTCGGCTGCCTGCCGCTCGCC
>JAEUMA010000656.1 GCA_016793565.1 Rhizobiaceae bacterium | reverse complement strand
GGCGAGCTCCGACGCGACCACTGGCGGCTGGCCCGGCTGCAGCAGCGGCGCGGTCTGCGGCGTGCCGCAACCGGCGAGGCCGCAGGACAGGACGAGCAGCAAGGCGGCGAGCCGGATAGTCATGCGCCGAGCATGAGAGGGCTGGCCGGTGCGGACTGTCCTCGGTCGATCGTCATCACGCGGCGGTTCCATGCAGGCGGTTCACCGGCCCCAGAATGTGGGCGTGAAGATGACGAGCACGGCCAGAATCTCCAGGCGGCCGAGCAGCATGGCGAAGGAGCAGACCCACTTGGCCGTGTCGGGAAGCGACGAGAAGTTGCCGATCGGCCCGATCGTGTTGCCCAGACCGGGGCCGACATTGGTGAGCGAGGTCAGCGCGCCGGTCGTGGCGGTGATGAAATCGAGGCCGGTGGCGCCGAGAAGGATGGTGGTGATCGCCCACAAGACGAGGAAGGAGGCGATAAACAGGATGACCGCCTGCTGCATCTCGTCCGGCACGGAACGGTCGCCGTAGCGGACCGGCAGCACCGTGTTGGGGTAGATCAGTCGGCGCAGGCCGTTGGCGAGCAGTTCGAACAGGATCAGGAAGCGATAGGCCTTGATGCCGCCCGTGGTCGAACCGGAACAGCCGCCGAGGAAGGTGGCCACGAAGATGCACGCCACCGCGAACGGCCCCCACTTCGTATAATCGTCGCTGGCAAAGCCGGCCGTGCTGATGATGGACATGAAGTTGAAGGCGGAGTGGGTCACGGCGTCGAAGAACGGCATGTCCAGCCGCACCCTGAGATAGACCGCGACGGCCAGGGCAAAGACGATGCTGTAGCCCGCGAAGACCCGGATCTGCGGGTCGCGCAACGCGTCGACGCGGCCGCGTACCGCAAACAGCATCATGATCGAGAAGGGCAGGGAGCCGATCGACATGAAGACGATGCCGACCCACAGGATGGCCGGGTTGTCGGCGTAGCGCATGAACGAGGTGTCGTGCGTGGAAAAGCCGCCGGTGGCGACCGTGGACATCGCATGGTTGACCGCGTGGAACGGCTCCATGCCGGCCACCGCATAGGCCACCGCGCACAGGAGCACGAGCGAGCCGTAGATGGTGATCAGGCTGACCGTGAACGTCTGGAACCGCGCGAACGGCCGGTCCTCGATGTCGGACGATTCGATCTTGAAGTAGGAAATGCCGCCGATGTTGAGGAAGGGCAGCAGGAACAGACCGAGCGCGATGACGCCGAGGCCGCCCATGAAGCAGAGCAGCGAGCGCCACAAAAGCACGCCCGGCGGAGCGCCGTCGAGGTTGCTGATGACCGTGGAGCCGGTGGTGGTTATGCCCGAGACCGACTCGAAAAAGGCGTCGGTCGGCGACAAGCCGATCGACGATGCCATGAACGGCACCGCTCCGGCGATCGCCAGCGTGACCCAGAGCAGATTGACGAGGAAGAAGCCAAAGCGGGTGCTGGCAGGCGGCGGGCGGCCTTGCGTGCTGAGCGCGATCGCCATGGCGAGCCCGCCGAGAAACAGCGCGGAAAAGGCGAAAGCCTTCCAGTCTTCATGTCCGTAATAGAGATCGACCGCGGCAGGAACGAGCATCGCCGCCGCCAGATACATTGCGAACACCGCCGCGACATGGACTGCGGCACGGACGGACGTGCGGTTCACGAAAGGCGACCCCGGCAGGCATTGGCCGGCTCGAAACCGAACGCGGCCGGAGGGCGACAGTGGCTTCGCCATGCCGATTATGCAATAGCCGACGACGGCCGAAGCCGTTGGCAAAAGCACGCGGGGAGGGGCGAATGAGCGTCTACATCGTGCTGTTCCGCGGCGTTGGCGGCGCCACGCAGCTTCCCACCAAGCCGCTGGCGGCAGCGCTTGAAGCCGCCGGCTTCCGTAGCGTGAAAACCTACATCGCCAGCGGAAACGTCGTGCTGGCCACGGAGCGCGACGCGTCGGAGGTCCGCGATTCGGTCGCGGCAATTGCCCGGCGCGACTTCGGCTTCGCCAAGCACATCATGGTGGCCGACCGGTCGGACTGGTCGAGGCTGATCGCCGCCAACCCGTTTCCACAGGCAAGTGGCACGGCCTTGCACGGCTTCCTGCTGGAAAAGAAGCCCGACATGGCGCGGGTGGCGGCGCTGGAGGCTCTTTCCAACGAGACGGAGCGCGTCGCCTTTCGCGACGGGTTCCTCTATTTTCACGCCCCGGAGGGCTTCGGCCGCGCAAAGCTGCCGCCGATCATCGACCGCACCCTGGGCGTCGCCACCACCGCCCGCAACTGGAATACCGTACTGAAGCTGCGCGACCTCGCGGCTGCCGTCGCTGAAGCAGACGGGTGGACGTGAGCACCGGCTTGCCAAGATGAGGGCGCAACCGCTAACGCTTCCGCTCTCGGAGCCCACTCTGTCGGCGGATCTGCCATGAACATTGTCGTCGTCGGCGCCGGCATAGCCGGCCTCTCAACCGCCTGGGCGCTCGTCAAGCGCGGGCATGGCGTGACGCTGCTGGAACAGGGCGCCATCCCCAACCCGCTCGCCGCCTCTGGCGATCACCATCGCATCATCCGGCGGGCCTACCGCGCCGACAACGGCTATGGCCGCCTCATGTCGGAAGCCTATGACGCCTGGGACGAGCTATGGGCTGATCTTGGCCGTTCGCATATGGACCCGCGCGGCTTCATCTGCGTCTCGCTGGAG
>JAEUMA010000632.1 GCA_016793565.1 Rhizobiaceae bacterium | reverse complement strand
ACGAAGGCCGGCTCCGAACCCGGAAAGGCGCAGGCCTCGATGTAGGTCGCCATGCCGATGCCGCGGATCAGCCCGTTGGCGCGCGAACCGTCCAGCCGCTTGCCGAAATCCGCCCAGCCCGAGCGCTCCATGGCCGCAGTCATATGGCCGTCGAACTGGCCGACATCGTACTTTCGGCCGAGCGGGGTCGTGTACGGAAAACTCTCGGGCCTGATGAAGTTTCGGCGGCGAATCTCCTCACGTGGAATACCCAGCTCGCGGGCACAAGCGTCGACCAGCTTTTCCAAGAGGAACGCCGCTTCCGGCCGGCCAGCGCCGCGATAGGCGTCCACCGGCACGGTGTTGGTGTAGACGCCGGTGATGGCCACATCGACCGCCGGTATGTCGTAGACGCCCGTTGACATGGTGGCGCCGATCCACGGAACGGCCGCGCCGTACTGAGAGACATAGGCGCCGAGATTGGCCGTGAGGTCGATGCGCAGACCGAGGAAGCGGCCATCGCCGTCCAAGGCCATCTCCGCCTCGACATAATTGTCGCGGCCGTGCGCATCGGTCACGAAATGCTCGGTGCGGTCGCTCGTCCACTTGATCGCGCGGCGCAGGCGTCGCGCGGCTTCGAGCACCAGGGCGTATTCCCGATAGACGAACGATTTGGGGCCGAAACCGCCGCCGACGTCTGGCGTCACCACCCGCAACTCGTCCGGCGCGATGCCGAGCACCTTGCTCAGGATCGCCTGCTGCGAATGAACGCCCTGCGAGCCCGCCGTCAGCACCAGCCGGCTCTTCTCGGCGTCCCAGTCGCCGATCGCGGAGCGCACTTCCATGTAATTGCATACCAGCCGGTTGTTGGTGAAGGCGATGCGCACAACCTTGTCGGCCTTGGCGAAGGCGGCGTCGGTCGCGCCGCGATCGCCCATTTCATAGTACAGCGCCTTGTTGGTGCCGAGTGCCGGCCAGACCAGCGGCGTGTCGGCATCCAAAGCGTTCGCCGTGTCGGAGATCGCAGGCTCGGCGTCGTATTCGACCTCTATGAGTTCGGCGGCATCCTGCGCCTGGGCGCGTGTCGCCGCTACGACGAAGGCCACCGCGTCGCCGACGTGTGCGACCCTGTCGCGGCACAGGATCGGTATGCCCCGCACGTCCGGCTTGGAACCGTCCGGCTGGCTCTGCGTGTAGGGCGTTTTCAGATCCTTGAGGTCGCCGACATCGGCTCCGGTCAGCACCAGTTCGACGCCCGGAGCCTGTTTCGCCGCCTCGGTAGAGCCTATGCGAAACGACGCCTTTGCCACCGGCGATCGAAGCACATAGCCATGCAGCATGCCTTCGGCGACGATGTCGTCCGTATAGCGCCCCTTCCCGGTGATGAAAGAGCGGTCCTCGAGCCGAAGGACGGAGGCGCCCATACCGAATTTCGGTGTCGCGATGTTCATGCCTGCCTCTTTCGGAAAGGTAATCGGGTGCGCCTGATATAGGGCCGCCGCGCAGTTTTGCCGAGGGCCGTAATCGTGTAAAGAGCCGCAACCTTGTGGAGCATTCCTCGGGGCACGCGAGAGGAACAGCCCAGCGATGCGAACAGATACCGGACAGGTCTTCCGGCTGGAGGACTATCGGCCGAGCGATTATCTGATCCCGGACGTGAACATGACCTTCGCGCTCGCGCCGGACGCGACCCGCGTGGTGTCCGAACTGGTGGTCGAGCGCCGCGGTACGTTGAAGAATGCGCCGCCGCTGAGGCTCGACGGCGACGGACTGCGCCTCGTCTCCCTGGCGATCGACGGCCAGCCCGCCGAACCAGCGCAGTTTTCCGTTACTCCCGACTCGCTGGTGATCGAGCATCCGCCTGTCAAAAGGCGCTTCGTGCTGCGGATCGAGACGGAAGTCGCGCCGGTGCTCAACCAGGCGCTGATGGGGCTCTACCGCTCGAACGGCGTCTATTGCACGCAATGCGAGGCAGAGGGCTTCCGCCGCATCACCTATTTCCTCGACCGGCCCGACATCCTCTCGATCTACACCGTTCGCCTGGAAGCCTCGCTCTTAGAAGCGCCGCTGCTGCTTTCCAACGGCAATCCCGTCGACAGCGGACGGCTCGATGCGGAGCGTCACTTCGCCGTCTGGCACGACCCCTTCCCCAAGCCGAGCTATCTGTTCGCCGTCGTGGCGGGCGACCTCGGCAAGGTCGAGGACCGCTATGTCACGTCGAGCGGCAGGCCGGTGGATCTTGCCATCTATGTTGAGCACGGCAAGGAGCCCCTCGCCGCCTATGCGATGGACGCGCTCAAGCGATCCATGCGGTGGGACGAGGAAAAATTCGGCTGCGAATACGATCTCGACGTGTTCAACATCGTCGCAGTGTCCGACTTCAACATGGGCGCGATGGAGAACAAGGGCCTCAACATCTTCAACGACAAATATGTGCTGGCCGACCGGGAAACGGCCACGGATGCCGACTTCGCCAACATCGAGGCGATCATCGCGCATGAGTATTTCCACAATTGGACTGGAAACAGAATCACTTGCCGCGACTGGTTCCAGCTATGCCTCAAGGAAGGGCTGACGGTCTTCCGCGACCACGAGTTCTCGGCCGATCAGCGTTCGCGCGCGGTCAAGCGCATCGCGGAAGTCCGCACCCTGCGGGCGCACCAGTTTCCGGAGGACCAGGGTCCGCTCGCGCATCCGGTACGGCCCCGCCGCTACCGTGAGATCAACAATTTCTACACGGCAACCGTCTACGAGAAGGGTTCCGAGGTGGTGCGCATGATGCGCACGCTGCTCGGACCCGACCTTTTCCGCAAGGGCATGGATCTCTACTTCACACGCCATGACGGCCAGGCGTGCACGGTGGAGGATTTTCTCAAGGTCTTCGAAGATGTCTCCGATCGCGACCTGTCGCAGTTCGCGCTCTGGTATCATCAAGCAGGCACGCCGAACGTCGCCGTCACCTGCACCTATGAGGCCGCCAAGGCCGAACTGACGCTCGAGATCGAACAGTCCGTTCCGCCCACACCCGGCGAAAGCCGAAAGCGGCTGATGCACATACCGCTGGCCTACGGACTTGTGGATCCCAGCGGCCGCGACATCGCCCATGGCGAGGTCGAGGGTGCGCACGTCGAAGATGGCATCATCCACCTCCGCAAGCGGCGACATGCCGTGCGTTTCAGCGGAGTGGCCGAGCGGCCGGTGGTGTCGCTGAACCGGGGATATTCGGCGCCCGTCACCCTATCGGTCGAGCAGAAGCCCGGCGACCAGGCCTTTCTGGCGCGGCACGACAGCGACCTGTTCGGCCGCTGGCAGGCCTTCAATACGATGCTCACCGAGGCGCTGATCGCCGGCTTCCGGCGGCGGATGGGCGGCAGGGACGCCCAGTACGGAGCCGAGATCGCCGAGATCGCCGGCGCCGTCGCCGAAGACGACCGGCTGGAGCACGCTTACCGCGCCCTCGCGCTTACGCTGCCGTCGGAGGCAGACATCGCCCGCGAGGTCGCCAACAACATCGATCCCGACGCCATCTTCTCCGCCCGCGAACAGATGGTGCGCGCGGTCGCCAACGGCAATCGTGCCGCGTTTGCGCGGATCTACAGGAACTTCGGCAGCGCCGAGCCATTCAGCCCGGATGCGGCGAGCGCGGGGCGCAGGGCGCTGCGCAACGTGCTGCTCGACTATCTGGCGACCGCCGAGGACGACGCGGCCACGGCCTACGAGCATTTCGCGGAAGCCTCGAACATGACCGACCGGGCCGCCGCCCTCACCATACTGGCGCACCGCCACGTCGGATCGCCGGAAGCGGCCCGCGCTCTGGCGGATTTCGAAGCGCGCTTCGGTACTTACCCGCTCGTCATGGACAAGTGGTTTCAGATCCAGGCGACCGTTCCGGGCGCCGGGACCCTTGCCTCCGTGCAGGCGCTGACGCGGCACCGCGCCTTTTCGATGGCCAACCCCAATCGCGTTCGGGCCCTGGTCGGCACGTTCGCCGCCGCCAACCAGACCGGCTTCCACAGGGCGGACGGCGCCGGCTACGCCTTCTTCGTCGAGACCGTTCTGGATGTCGAGAAACGCAATCCGCAACTAGCGGCGCGGCTCGCGACGTCGCTGCGATCGTGGCGCTCGCTCGAGGCCGGACGTCAGGGCAAGGCACGAGAAGCCCTGGCCGACATAGCGTCGCGAAAGGGCCTTTCGGCGGACCTTCGCGACATCGTGCAGAGGACGCTGGCTTAGCGGCCCAAGATTGCCGCGATTCAGCCGCAATTTTTCTCCGCCGGCTCTGGACACGACGAATCGCGTCTGATTCCTTATACCCGATTCGGCAGTGCGGCGTTCGGCTGGGTCGCTCAGAGAAACGGTTGGGGAGCCGGTTCATGGCTAAGACGGTCGCGCAAGGCGCGCCCGAGCGGCTGCGCGTTACTCGGCGCACCGAGCGGTTCGGCGGGGGACTGACGGGCAATGCGAGACTGCTGGCTGAGCCGGCCTATAAGCGCCTTCTGGACGCGGAGCCGATCCTGCGGCGGCTGATCCCGGCCCTTATCGTCGTCTTTCTGATCGTCATGGCGGCCACACGCTGCCTGTCGCTGATGACGTGGCGGGACGATGTCGAACGCAACGCCAAGGCAATTCTCGGCCTTGCCACCGCGCATCTGGTCAACGCCATGTCGCTGGCCGCCGAGCAGGCGCCCATAGTTCCGGAATCCGGTCAGGAGATGCTGCAGAAGGCGCGTCAGATCGGCTCGCTGAGCCGCAGCCATGTGGTTGTTCTTACCGACGGCGATTTCAAGGTCGTGGCGATCAGCCCGGAAGCGGGCGAATGGATCGGCAAGCCGCTCGACGCGATCCTGTCGGGCGGCCAGCCGCTGTTCATCTTCGGCGAGCGCGCCGGCGCGATGGAAGTCGACATAGACGGCCAGCCGTGGTTCGCGACGCTCAGCCTGGCCCCGAACGGCACAGGTGCCGCCGCGACGCTGGTCCCGGCCGACGCGGTCTTCGCAGAATGGCGCCGCACCGTCTCGCTCAACGTGACGCTGTTCGTGCTGACGGGCGGCGTCCTTATCGTCATCCTCTACGCCTATTTCAGCCAGGCCACCCGCGCGCAGACCGCAGACCGCATCTATGTCGAGGCGCACCAGCGGATCGATCTTGCGCTCGTGCGCGGACGCTGCGGCCTGTGGGATTGGGATATGGTGCGCGGGCAGATGTACTGGTCGCGCTCGATGTATGACATGTTGGGCTACAAGCCCTGCGAGGAGATGCTGTCGTTCGGCGAGGTGGACGAGATCATCCACCCGGACGACGGCAACCTGTTCAAGCTCGCCAACAAGATCGTGTCGCGCGAGGTCGACCATATCGACCAGGTCTTCCGCATGCGGCATGCCGACGGCCGCTGGGTCTGGATCCGGGCGCGTGCGCAGGTGGTCGATCCAGAGGCCTCGGAGCTTCACCTCATCGGCATCGCCGTCGACGTCACCGAGCAGCGCCACCTCGCCCAGCGCTCCGAGACCGCCGACCTTCGCCTGCGCACGGCGATCGAGAA
>JAEUMA010000617.1 GCA_016793565.1 Rhizobiaceae bacterium | reverse complement strand
GGAACTGGCGGATGAAATTCTTGCGCCGCAGTTCGGCCGGCGAAACTCCGAGCTCACGCGCAGCGGTTTCCACGATGCGTTCGACCAGAAAGGTCGCTTCCGGCCGTCCGGCGCCGCGATAGGCATCAACCGGCGCGGTGTTGGTGTAGACCGCCCGGACATTCGCGTGGATCGCCGGCAGCGCATATTGGCCCGACAACAGCGTCGCATAGAGATAGGTCGGCACGGATGACGAGAACAACGACATGTAAGCGCCGAAATTGGCGATCGTGTCGACCTTTAGCGCAGTCATGCGGTTGTCTTTGTCGAACGCAAGCTGCACCTCCGTCACATGGTCGCGGCCGTGGGCGTCCGTCAGGAAGCTCTCGGTACGGTCGGCGACCCACTTCACCGGCACGCCGGTTCGCTTCGAGGCCCACAGGCAGACGATCTCCTCGGGGTAGATGAAGATCTTCGAGCCGAAACCGCCGCCGACATCGGGAGCGATCACGCGCAGTTTGTTCTCGGGCGCGACATTGTAGAAGGCGCTCATCACCAGGCGCGCGACGTGTGGGTTCTGGGAGGTCGTCCAGCAGGTGTAGTGATCCTCCGCCTTGTCGTAATGTCCAAGGGCGGCGCGCGGCTCCATGGCGTTCGGAACCAGGCGGTTGTTGACGATGTGCATCTTGGTGACGTGCGCGGCGGCGGCCAGCGCAGCGTCCGTGGCCTTCGCGTCACCGATTTCCCAGTCGTAGATAAGGTTGTTGTCAGCTTCCGGATGGAGCTGCGGCGCACCGGCCTTCAGCGCCTCGGCCGCGTTCGTTACCGCCGGCTGCTCGACGTAGCTCACCTCGACCTTCTCGGCCGCGTCGCGGGCCTCGCCCTTGCTGTCCGCCACGACGATCGCCACCGCGTCGCCGACATAGCGCACCCGGTCGACCGCGAGCGGTGACCACGCGCCCATCTTCATGGGCGTGCCGTCCTTCGAGTGGATCATCCAGCCGCAGATGAGGTTGCCGATACCGTCGGCCTTCAGCTCCTTACCCGTCAGCACGCCGATCACCCCCGGCATGTCCAGCGCGGCGCTGACGTCGACACTGCTGATCTCGGCGTGCGCGTGCGGGCTGCGCACGAAAGCGGCATGTTTCATGCCGGGCACCACCATGTCGTCCGTATAGCGGCCGGCGCCGGTGATGAAGCGCTTGTCTTCCTTGCGCACGACGCGCGCGCCAATACCTTCTATGCCCATCAGAGTTCTCCTCCAGAACTTCGAGACTGTATGAGGGCTGCGGCCGGGTCAGGAAACGTCGCCGTCCTGGCACCGCCGCCGGAAGCCGCCGAACGTCTTTCGGCCTGCGTCCGCCCAGATGTTCGACTGGCTAGGCGGCTTTCGCCTTGGCCTTGGACATCGCCTCGGATGCCGCGAGGATGGCTTTCACGATGTTGTGGTAGCCGGTGCACCGGCAGATATTGCCTTCGAGCTCGGCGCGCACGGTGGCTTCGTCGAGGCCCTCGGGATGGCGATTGATCATGTCGGTGGCCGCCATGATCATGCCCGGCGTGCAGAAGCCGCACTGTAGGCCGTGATGCTCGCGAAAAGCTGCCTGCACGGGGTGGAGATCGGCGCCCGGAGCGAGGCCCTCGATCGTCACCACGGTCGATCCGGAAGCCTGCGCGGCCAGCATGGTGCAGGACTTCACGGCCTTGCCGTCGACATGAACCACGCACGCGCCACACTGCGAGGTGTCGCAACCAACATGCGTTCCGGTGAGCCCGAGATGTTCCCTCAAAAAATGGACCAGAAGGGTTCGATCCTCGACCGTTCCCTTGACCTTTCGGCCATTCACTACCAACGACACCTCTGACATGGTTCCTCCTTGGGTCGCTCGCATCCGGGGATGCGCAAAGCTGCCTGGGCGCGCGCCAGCACGCGCCGCCGACACGACCTTAGCGTGCTTCTCCATCAACGGCCATAAGGTAAAATGGCGGCCCGCCTCCGCTAGGAATGCGACTTTTGACGCAGACCGAACTTTCAGCAGGGCGACTCACGCCGCGCCCGGCGCTCGAAGAACATGATCAGCGTCTCCGCGGTCAGCGCGGGCTGCTCCTCGCCTTCGATCTCCATGATGCTGTGCGCGCGCATCAGATATTTGCCGGGACCGCTGTCCTCGAGCGAGATCAGCGTGAGTCGAAGCCGCACACGCGAACCGGCGCGGACAGGCGCCAGGAAGCGGACATTCTCTACGCCGTAGTTGAAAGCGGCCTGGAGATTCATCGGCCTCATGCCGATCTCTGGGGTCAGGGCGGCCACGAGCGACAACGTCAGATAGCCGTGGGCGATCGGTTGCCGGAACGGACTTTCGCGGCGCGTGCGCTCCACGTCCGTGTGGATCCATTGCCGGTCGCCCGTGCATTCAGCGAAGCGGTCGATGCGCTCCTGATCCACGAGCAGCCAGTCCGACACACCGAGCTCCTGCCCCGCCAGCGCCTTGAATTCCTCGAAAGTCAGTGTCGGCTTGTCCATAAACTCTTGCTGCTAAGCCCTGTGTTCTCCGCCAAACGCGGCCTCCCGGAACGTCGTTCCATCGCCCCCAGGGCAATTCCCGCGAACAATAGGTCATTGCCCGCGCGGGTCAATGAAACAGCAGGCGCTCGAACGTGTGCAGCACCAGCCCGGCAATGCCGCCGATCAGCATGCCGTTGAAGCGGATATACTGCAGGTCGCGGCCGATGTTGACCTCCAGCAGCCGCGACAGCTGACCGAGATCCCAGGCGCGGACCTGGTCGGCTATGAACGCGGCGACGCCGCTCTTCTGGCCGGCGACGAAAGCCTCCAGCGCTACCACAAAGCCCTTGTTCATATCGGCGCGAATGCGCTCGTCCTCGGCAAGGCGCTTCCCGACATCGACGAACAGGCTGTCGAGATGCCCCGCAACAACCGAGCGATCCTGCGCTACGTCCTGCTCGACGAAGCCGCGCAGTCCATCCCAGACGTTTCCGGCCAGGTTGGCGACTTCCGGCCTCGCCAAAAGGTCCGCCTTCAGCGCCTCCGCCCGACGGGCATAGGCGGGCGAATGACGTAGCCGATCGACGAAGCCCTCCACGAACAGATCGAACTCGCGGCGCAACGGGTGCTCAGGATCGGCCTTCACCTCTTCGATCAATCCGCCGGCCGAGGCGACGATCTTCTTCAGCAGGTAGGCGTCGGCGCGAAACAGGTTGAACAGGGTCGGCAGTTCTTTGCGGATGCCCTCGCGGATCGTCGCCAGCGTCGTCTCGTCGGCGACGAATCGCTGTGCAACGCGCAGAAACGCGTCCAGCAGTTTTTGATGGCGGCGATCTTCCGTGAAGGCCGAAAGCACCCCGGCCGCAAGCGGAGCCGCCTCGATGCGGCCTAGCTGCTGCCCGATGCGGTCCGAGACGAAGCGCTTGAGGCCCGAATCGTCGACCGTCGAAAGCAGGCGCGGAAGCAACCCGCTGACGAATCGGGAGAGCCCGGCCGACCGGGCAGGATCCGAAAGCCATTCGGCGACGAGCGAGGCGAAGTCGATCTGCTCCAGTTTCCTGCGGACCGGGTCCGGCGCCAGGAAATTGGTCTCGATGAATCGGCCCAGATTCTCGGCGATGCGGTCCCGGTTCGAAGGAATGATGGCGGTGTGCGGAATGGGCAAGCCCAGCGGCCGGCGAAACAGCGCGACTACGGCATACCAGTCGGCAAGGCCGCCTATGGTCGCCGCCTCGGCGAAGGCGGCGACGAAACTCAGCCATGGCCACCGGCTCTCGAACCAGCGGGCGGCCACCAGCACGGCGACGCACAGAGCCAGCGCGAGCGTCGCCGCAACCTTGGTGCGGCGCAAGGCTGCGGCCTTCCGGTCCAGGCCGGACAGGACGTCGCCTTCGCTGCCGGCGAAGGACTGACTGGAAAGCGGCATGGCTTGCCTCGCAGGCTGGGGCATCTCGGTGGCAGCGCAAACCATGTGTCGCCGATGCGGCGCAAATTCAAGCGCGCGAAGCGGTCAATAAGTTGAGTTTCATATTCATCTTTTACTGGATTCTTGTCTGGAATTGTTCTAAATTATGCGCCATATCTCGAAGCAAGGCATTCCGAGCGAGGTGGCCATGCGCCTGACGCGCCAGACGAACTATGCGATCCGCATCCTGATGTATTGCGGTGCCAATGACGGGCGGCTTTCGCGCATCCCGGAAATCGCCCAGGCTTATTCCGTATCCGAACTGTTCCTGTTCAAGATCCTTCAACCCCTGGTCGAGGCCAAGCTGGTGGAGACGGTACGCGGCCGCAACGGCGGCGTGAGGCTCGCCCGGTCGGCCGAGGACATCACGCTGTTCGATGTGGTGCGCGTCACAGAGGAGAATTTCGCGATGGCGGAGTGCTTCGAAAATGACGAGGCCGAGTGTCCGCTAGTGGACCATTGCGCGCTTAATGCCGCGCTACGCGAAGCGCTCAACGCGTTCTTCGAAGTGCTGGGACGTCATTCGATCGCCGACTTGGTCCGTCAGAAGGCGGACGTGCGCGATCTGCTCGGCATCAACCTTCTCGCGCACAGGGCCCCGGCCGCTTAGGTCTGTGAGCCGCGACGCAGCGAGGCGGATTTCGCAAATCGCCCCGTCTACGCCCGCCGCATTTGCCTAAAATAGCTCAGATTCAAGCCGTTAGCATGCTTGCCTGATTCAAGACCCGAACGCAGAACCCGCCGGGTTATTTGTTGAGGATCAGCTTGCCCTGGCGCGTGATCTTCAGCCTGTAGAGCGAGCCGCGATGCTCGATCCCGATCTCATGGTCGCCGCGGAACAGCGAATCGCTGGTCAGCGTGCGCGCCACCGGCCGCATATAGGTCGGCCGCATGTCGACCTCTCGAATGGGACGCCGAGGCCCGTCGAACTGACGCGGATTGAAGCTATTCATCGCACTGCCCTCTCTCGTTAGCCTGCCCACGGGCAAGGAAGATTTCTTGACTAGAATTATCATGTTTTATAGAGATCGCAATACCGGAGTATTTGTATCAGGATTTTTCTGCCGGGCGGGACACGTCGAGGCGTCTTTCCGCCGTGCGGGATTTGAACGACAGGACAGGCAGCATGAAGACCAGGGTACTCCTTCTCCCCAGCGCGCTCGTGGCGATGCAGATCGGTACGCTGCCGCTGGCGGCTCAGTCTTCGGACACAGGCGCCGTGGTCGAGAAAGCACCCGAATTGCTGCTCGAACTGAATGCGCTCCAGCCATCGGACAAGGGTTGCCGGATGACGTTCGTGGTCACCAACGATCTCGGCGCGGAACTGGACCAGGCGGCCTTCGAGATCGCGCTGTTCAACGATCTAGGCCTGGTCGACCGCCTGACCGTACTCGATTTCAAGGACCTGCCGGTGGGCAAGACCAAGGTCACGCGCTTCGACCTGGCCGGCGCCGACTGCGCGAAAGTCAGCCGCGTGCTGATCAACACCGCCACCGAATGCAAGGGCGCCGGCGTCGAACCTAGGGCCTGCATCCGGCAACTCCGGACACAGAGCCGTTCCGGCACGCAGTTCGGCACTTGAACGCCTGGCACAGCCTCAAGACCTTGGCAGTCGCCAAAATATCTGAAACACGCCGTGTGAACGGGGCAGCCCGGCCGGTCCGGCGCACTATCTCCGGTCCGGCGCACTATCTCAAGAGGAGACAGAATGTTTATCGCCATGAACCGTTTCAAGGTCCAGCGCGGCTCCGAGGAGGCGTTCGAAGCCGTGTGGAAAGGCCGCGATTCGCGGCTCTCCGAGATGAAGGGGTTCCAGACCTTCCATCTCTTGCGCGGTCCGGTAAACGAGGACGAGGGCTACACGCTTTTTGCCTCCCACACGGTGTGGGATAGCCGGGACGACTTCGTATCCTGGACCAAGTCCGAGAACTTCCGCGCCGCCCACCGCAATGCCGGCGATCACAAGCCGACCTACATCGGCCACCCGCAGTTCGAGGGCTTTTCGGTCGTCGAGGGCGCCTGAGAAGGGGCGGCACATCCGCCCTTCGCCTCCGGTTCAGACCGAAGCCAGCAGGCTGGCGTTGCCCCCGGCGGCCGTGGTGTCGACACAGACCGACCGCTCCAGCGCATAGGCGGCGGGATTGATCATCTCGGCAATCAGCGGAACGATACGCCCGTCCGCTGCCGCCATCACCTCGCGCACCACGCGCATCTCGCCGGGCGTTCCGGCGAAAGCCACCGCATCAATGGCGAGCGCCCGCGATTCGACCGGGTCGGCGCGCCCGTCGATCGCCGCGATCGGCAGGTCCTTTCCCGTAAGCGCCTGCAGCGTCGCCGGCGCACCCGGCGCCACGGCCAGCACCGCATTGCCGGCCGCCAGCGCCTGCACGGCCTGCGCCAGAAGCGCGTCGCCGTCGGGGCCGAGGCAGAGCACGCGGCCGCGCGGCCACAATGTCAGCGTGTTCGCCTCGCCGGTCGGCCCCGGCAGGTCGACCGGGCCGTAATCGAGCGCGGCGGACGCCGCGACCGCCTCCGCCGCTTTGCCGCGAAGATGCTTGCGCAGTACTGCGATACGATCCGGCCGGGTCGTCCAGCCGCCCGCGGACGGGTCGGGCATGCTGTCGACCAGTTGCGTCGCGGTGGCCTTGCGCGCAGGCGCCAGTTCCGCCACGGAGCCGGCGGACCGCCGGAATCGTCTCAGATAGTGCGGGCCGCCGGCTTTCGGCCCGGTTCCGGAAAGCCCCTCGCCTCCGAACGGCTGCGAGCCGACCACCGCGCCGATCTGGTTCCGGTTGACGTAGAGATTACCTGCATGGACGCGGTCGATCACATGCTGCACCCGCGCGTCGATACGCGTGTGGAGCCCGAAGGTCAGGCCGTAGCCACTGCGATTGACCGCCGCGATCACGCGATCGATGTCATCAGCCGCGAATGTGGCGACGTGGAGGATCGGCCCGAACACCTCGCCTTTCAGCGCCTCAATGCCGCGGACCCGGAAGACGTGCGGCGCCACGAAACGGCCCTTCGCTGGCGTCCCGCCCTTTGCCACCAGCTTGCCCTGGGCTTCCATTTCAGCGGCATAGGCCCCGATCGCGGCATGTGCGTCGTCGTCGATGAGGGGGCCGACATCGGTGGCGATCGCCCACGGATCGCCGACCTCGAGCGCTTCCAGGGCGCCCTTCAGCATCTCCAGCACCTTATGCTCGACGTCCTCCTGCACATAGAGGATGCGCAGCGCCGAGCAGCGCTGGCCGGCGCTCTGGAACGCCGAAGCGAGTGTGTCGCGTACGGCCTGCTCGGGCAAGGCCGTGGAATCAACGATCATGGCGTTCAACCCGCCGGTTTCAGCCAGCAGCATCGCGTCCGGCGCCGCCGTCGCAGCGAGTTGGCGGTCGATCAGCTTGGCGACCTGAGTGGATCCGGTGAAGCAGACGCCCGCGATACGCGGGTCGGCCGTCAACGGTCCGCCGACCGACGGGCCGTCGCCGGGCAGGAGTTGCAGCACCTCGCGAGGAATACCCGCCTCGTGCAGCAAGGCGACTGCCCGCGCGGCGATCAGCGGCGTCTGCTCGGCAGGCTTGGCAAGCACAGTGTTGCCCGTGGCGAGCGCGGCGGCGATCTGGCCGGTGAAGATCGCAAGTGGAAAATTCCACGGCGAGATGCACACGATCGCGCCGCGCGCCAGCGTCCCGCCTTCGGCGCGGGGAGCCTCGGCGGCGTAGTAGCGCAGGAAATCCACCGCCTCGCGGAGTTCCGAGACGCCGTCGGCCAGCGTCTTGCCGGCCTCGCGGGTCGCTAAGGCGAAGAATTCGGCGGCGTTCGATTCGTACAGGTCGGCGGCGTGCCGCAGCATTGCGGCGCGGTCGTGCACGTCGGTCGCGGCCCAGGCGGCATGCGCTTCGACGGCAATGGTCACCGCGTCTGCGGCCAGCCCGGCGGACGCTTCGTCAACGGTGCCGACCTCCTCGGCGGGATCGGCCGGATTGACGATGACCCGCCGCGTGGCCGTGCCTTGCGCCGGCGAGACAGGACCGGCGGTCCAGCGGTGGGGCGCGGCATAAC
>JAEUMA010000577.1 GCA_016793565.1 Rhizobiaceae bacterium | reverse complement strand
GAGCAGCAGAACTTTTCGCGCAGGGTCGGCTGAGAGCCGGTTCGCCAGAACGCAGCCCGCCGCTCCGGCCCCGACGATGATGCAATCATAGCCGCGCATCAGGCAGCGGCCCAGCATGCGCGCAAGTTTGCTGGTGCGATCCGGGCGCCGGGCAGTTCACGCAAAAGTGCCAGCAATCGCATCGAGGAAACCGGAAGGATGGCGAACGGCAGGATGTTACCCAAGCCGCACGCCTTGTCAACCAACCAGTTGGTTTTATGCCGCGCCCTCGGCAGCAGGCGGGAGTATCGTCCCTTTCACGAAGTCCTACTGCCCGTAGCCGATGATGCCCTTGGTCTCCAGGAAGTCGTGGATCGCCCAGTCGGCATATTCGCGCCCGTTGCCGGATTGCTTGTAGCCGCCGAAGGGCGCGAAAGTGTCCCAATCCGGATAATTGAGCGACACCTGGCCGGCGCGCAGCCGTCCGGCCACCTTGCGGGCATGCGGAAGATCCTGCGACTGCACATAGGCGGCCAACCCGTAGACTGTGTCGTTCGCGATCTTCACCGCGTCGTCCTCGTCCTCATAGGATATGACGGAAAGCACCGGGCCGAAAATCTCCTCGCGCTCGATCGTCATGCCCGGCTTGACGTGGCCGAAGACGGTGGGGCGAATAAAGTAACCGCGGTTGAGGTGTTCCGGACGACCCGGCCCGCCGGTGACCAGCGTGGCGCCCTCCTTGATGCCCGCCTCGATCAGCCGCTGCACCTTGTCGAACTGGAGCTGGCTGACGACGGGGCCGAGCTGCGTCTCTTCCGAGCGCGGGTCGCCGGTGCGGAACGCCTCGGCCGCGCCCTTGGCGATCTCCAGCGCCTCGTCGTGCCGGGCGGCGGGCACCAGCATGCGCGTCGGCGCGTCGCAGGACTGGCCGGTATTGCCGAAGCAGCCCTCGACGCCTTTCTTCACGGCGGTCGCGAAATCGGCGTCGGGGAGGATGATGTTGGCGGACTTGCCGCCGAGTTCCTGCGCCACGCGCTTGACCGTTTCGGCCGCGGTCTTGGCGACGATGATGCCCGCGCGCGTCGACCCCGTGAACGACACCATGTCGATGTCCGGATGGCCGGCCATCACCTGGCCGACATCCGGTCCGTTGCCGTTGACCATGTTGTAGACGCCCTTCGGCGTGCCCGCGGCCTCCATGACTTCGGAAAACACGATGCCGCTGATCGGCGCGATCTCCGACGGCTTCAGCACGACCGTGCATCCTGCCGCGATGGCGGGCGCCACCTTGCAGACGATCTGGTTCAGCGGCCAGTTCCAGGGCGTGATCAGCGCGCAGACGCCGATCGGCTCCTTCACCACCATGGTGTTGCCGCGCTTCTCGGAAAACTCATAGGTTTCCAGCGCCTTGATGGTGGCCTCCATATGCGCCTGGCCGGCCCAGGCCTGCGCCTCGCGTGCCCATTTGATCGGCGCGCCCATTTCGGCGCTGACGGCCTGGGCGATATCCTCATAGCGTTCGTTGTAGACCTCGAGGATGCGCCGCAGCAGCGCCAGCCTTTCGGCCTGCGTGGTCAGCGAGAAGGTGGCGAAGGCGTTGCGGGCGGCAGCCACCGCGCGGTCGACATCGGCCTTAGAGCCGACCGAAATCTGCGTGTACGCTTCTTCCGTCGCCGGATTGATGACATCCAGGCGAGCCGGTACGGCCGGGTCCACCCAGGCGCCGTCGATGAAGAATTTCAGGTTGTGAGACATGGCAGGCTCCTGGTTGCGTGATGCGGCTTCGCCCGTCTGAGGGCATCGATGAATGCAAGGGCTTATATGGGGGATGCCGCCGGCGCGGAAGCCTCGGCACGACGCTTGCCGGGACCAATCGCTAGTTTAGCTCTCGAACGCGTCGAGCATCCTGTACCATGCCACCATGGCGGCGACGCCGAGATGACGCAAATCGTGCAGCGGGATCGGCTTGATCGGCGTGACGGGGAATGGCAGCACCCTTTCGCCCGCGCCGGCAAGATAGTCGGCAAGGCGCGCGCCCAGCGCCGTCATCAATCCGACGCCCCGGCCCTGACAGCCCGCAGCGGTGAGAAGGCCGGGCTCCGGCTCGTGGATATGCGGCAGATGGTCGGGCGTCATCGCCACGCGACCGAACCAGCGCCGCTCGATCGCGACATGGGCGAGTGTTGGATAGAGCCGGCGCATGGCATGTCGCAGGTGGTTCCAGTCATCCGGCGAACGTGGCGGCGACATGCGTCCGCGTCCGCCCAGCACGAAGCGGCCGTCGGCCGTCCGGCGGTAATAGACGAGGATGCGGCGGGAGTCCGACACCGCATGGCCATGCGGAAGTATCTGCGCGGCGTCCTCAGGGCCGAGCGGCGCCGTCGCGATCTGGAAGGAATGCAGCGTCACCAGGCTTCGCGCCAGGCCTGGCACCAGCCCGTCCGAATAGGCGTTGGTCGCCACCACCACCGCCTTGGCGCGCACAGCCGCG
>JAEUMA010000470.1 GCA_016793565.1 Rhizobiaceae bacterium | reverse complement strand
ACCGGAAACATCGTGCGCCAGGCAGGCACGGGCATCGTGGTCAGCGTGGTCGAGGGGGCTGGTCCGGCCATCGTTTCCGACAACGTCATCGACGGCGCGGCGCGCGGGGCCATCGTCGGCCTGCGCTGGGCCGAGCCGGCGACCGGCGATCTTGCGAGGGGCGGCGCGGAGGCGTTCGCGCACCTCACCGTGGAACGCAACCGGGTATCCTGAAGGTCGCTCAGCCGGTGACAGCGGGCGTCGGCCTGATACGGCCGACCGTTACGCCATTGCGGCTGGACACCGCCGGCATGCAGATGCCCATCAGCGTCGCCGAAATATCCGGATCGTCGGCCAAGTGACGCGCCAGCACGGCCGCCACGATGCTGTCGGAAGCGCGGCCAGCGCCGTCGTCGCATTTGATGGCGATGCCGTAGCCATATTCCGGCAGCGCCGCGCAATGCACGCCTTCGGCGCCCGTCTTGACGAAGATGCGCCCTTTGCCGGCGCGCATGATCTCGGTGTCCGGCCTACCGGTCCCCGAAACCATGAACGGCTCGGCCATACACGCCGTAAAAAGGCGCCTCACCGCCTGGTTTCTGTCCCGCGACAACCCCTTGCCCGACGCCATGCGCGCGAAACCCAAAGCGAGGTTCCTGATCGGCACCGCGTAAGTCGGGATGGAGCAGCCGTCGACGGCGCGGTTGTCGGCGGAATGCGCCGCTCCTGTGACCTCCTCCATCGCCTGGCGGACCGCCGCCTGGACGGGATGGTCCGGTGCCACATAGCCACGGTGCTCGATGCCGCGATGCCGGCACGTGCACAGGAAACCCGCGTGCTTGCCGGAGCAGTTGTTGTGCAGGGCGCTCGGCTCGCCGCCTTCCCTGGCGAGACGCACCGTTGATGCATGATCGTTCGGCCAGTGCGGCCCACACTCCAGCGCATCCTTTTCGAGGCCAGCGCGGGCCAGCATGTCCGCGGCCGTCGCCACATGCAGCGGTTCACCGCGATGCGACGCACAGGCAAGCGCCAGCTCGCGGTCGCCGAAGCCGAAGGCGTCCGCCGCACCGCTCTCGACGAGCGGCAAGGCTTGTATGACCTTGACGGTCGAGCGCGGATAGACCGGCTGGTCGATGTCGCCCACGGCCAGAACGACCGCACCGTCACCGTCGACAACGGCCACCGCGCCACGATGCCGGCTTTCCACACGGTTGCCGCGCAGAACCTCCACCAGAACCGGATTGTCCACGATCCACCCCGCGATTGCCCACAGCAGCCTACACCGGCCGCCGGGCCCTAGCGAGGGGCGTGCTCCTACCGAATGCGGTCGAGAATGGAGACGTAGTTGGCAACCGCCGCACCGCCCATGTTGAAGATGCCGCCGAGCTTGGCGCCTTCTATCTGCATACCACCCGCTTCGCCGGCAAGCTGCATGGACGTCAGCACGTGCATGGACACGCCGGTCGCGCCAATCGGATGGCCTTTGGCCTTCAGGCCGCCAGAGGGATTGACCGGCAGGCGGCCGCCCTTCTGGGTGACGCCGTCGAGGACGGCGGCCGCGCCTTCGCCGCGCCTGGCGAGGCCCATCGCCTCATACTCGATCAGTTCCGCAATGGTGAAGCAGTCGTGCGTCTCGACGAAGGACAGGTCATCCAGGGTCACGCCGGCCTTTGCGAGCGCCCTGCCCCACGCGGCCTCGCAGCCTTCGAACTGCAGAATGTCGCGCTTCGACATCGGCAAAAAATCCTGAACGTGCTCGTTTGCGCGGAAAGCGACGGCGCGCCGCATCCTCAGGGCCGTATCGCTGTCGGCCAGCACGAGCGCGGCGGCGCCGTCCGACACCAGCGAGCAATCCGTACGCTTCAGCGGCCCGGCCACGAACGGGTTCTTCTCGCTCTCCTGCCGGCAGAAGTCGTAGCCGAGGTCTTTGCGCATCTGCGCGTACGGGTTCTCGACGCCGTTTCGGTGGTTCTTGGCTGCAATGGCGGCCAAGGCGTCGGACTGGTCGCCGTAGCGCTGGAAATAGGCCTGAGCGATCTTGCCGAAGACGCCCGCGAAACCGGCCGGCGTGTCGCCATCCTCCGGCAAGTACGACGCGCGCAGAAGGTTTCGTCCGACCTCGGGCCCCGGCGTGGTGGTCATCTGCTCGGCGCCCACCACCAGCACGATCCGCGCCGCTCGCGCGTCGATGGCACGGATGCCTTGGCGGACGGCCGCCGACCCGGTCGCACAGGCGTTTTCGACGCGAGTTGCCGGCTTGAACCGAAGCCGGTCATCGGCCTGCAGCACGAGGCTTGCCGTAAAATCCTGCGCCGAGAAGCCCGCATTGAAATGGCCGAGCACGATCTCGTCGACGTCCTGCGGCCCGATGCCTGCATGCTCCAACGCCTGCCGCGCAACGCCCGTAATCAGGCTTTCCAGCGTCTCGCCTTCGAGCTTGCCGAACCTCGAATGCGCCCAGCCGACTATGCACGCCGTCATCGATCTCTCCCGCGCGTTTCCATGCGATCTTTCCTGCAAATCGTGGTGCGGTCAACGATGTTCAAGGATGAACCATCTAGTCCAGCACCGCGGAATTTTTCTTGATTGATGCGTCAATAAAAAATACGCTGGCAACACATCCGCCCAAGCTGGGACCGCCTCATGCCAAAAGTGGGAATGGAGCCTCTGCGCCGCAGGGCGCTTATCGACGCGGCGATCGCCGTCATCGGCGAACGCGGATCGCTGGGCGTGACGATGGCCGAGATCGCCGGCCGCGCAGGCGTTTCCTCGGCGCTGGCGCATCATTATTTCGGCGCCAAGGGCGACCTCATCCAGGCAACCATGCGTCATCTGCTCACCGAACTGGGATCGGACGCCTGCACGGCGCTGCGGGCGGCGCGAACGCCGCGCGAGCGGGTCGGCGCCGTCATCGCCGTCAACTTCTCGCCCACCCAGTTCAGGCCCGAGACGATCGCCGCCTGGCTTGCCTTTTATGTCGAGGCCCAGCAGTCGCCTGAACTGCGCCGTCTGCTCAAGGTCTATGCGCGCCGCCTCCACTCCGATCTGATGAGCGGACTGATCCCGCTGCTTCCTCGCGTGGAAGCCGAACACATGGCCGAAACCATCGCCGCGATGATCGACGGCTTCTACATCCGCCGCGCGCTTCGCGACGGCACGCCCAATGCAGCGGGAGCGATCGCGCTCATCGAGGATTTCGTCGAGCTGCGCCTAGCCGGACTTGGGAGCCGCCGATGAACCGTTCGAATTTCCTGATCATCATGGTGGACCAGCTCAACGG
>JAEUMA010000435.1 GCA_016793565.1 Rhizobiaceae bacterium | reverse complement strand
CATCCACGCGGTCTCGGGCAGGGGCGAGGCATTCAAGGCCGGTGGCCGCGTCGTCAAGAATGTCACAGGCTACGACCTTTCCAAGGCGATGGCGGGATCGTGGGGCACCCTGGCGGTGGTCACCGACGTCACCTTCAAGGTGCTGCCGGCGGCCGAGACCGAGACCACCGTGGCCGTGCGCGGACTGTTCGACGACGGTGCCGCGGCGGCGATGGCGCTTGCCATGGGTTCCAGCGCGGAAGTCTCGGCGGCCGCGCATCTGCCGGAAGGCATAACGGCGCGCTTGGCCGCCGGGGCGCTCGGCAGACGGTCGGCCACCGTGCTGCGCGTCGAAGGGTTCGGCCCGTCCGTTCGCGCCCGTGTCGCTATGTTGCGCGACCTGCTTGCCGGAGCCGGTGCGATCGAGGAACTTCCGGTGGAACTGTCGCGGCATCTCTGGAGGGACATTCGCGACTGCCGCCCGTTTGCCGACGGCAGTCAGCGCCCGGTATGGCGTCTGTCGCTTCCGCCGGCCGATGCCCATGCGATGGTTATGGCACTGCGCATGCGCGCCGCGGCGGAAGTCTTCTACGACTGGCAGGGCGGTCTCGTCTGGCTGAGCTTCGAGGACGAGCCGGAAACCGAACTGGTGCGCGGTCTCGTCGGCACCGCAGGCCACGCAACATTGGTGCGCGCTTCGCCATCGGTGCGGGCGTCCGTGCCGGCCTTTCATCCGCAGCCTCCGGCGCTTGCCGCTCTCGCGGCGCGGCTGAAGGCGCAGTTCGACCCTAACGGCATCCTCAATCCGGGAAGGATGGCCACCGAAACAGCATCTGGTACCTTGTCGCCGTCACAGAGGGAAACAGTCCATGACTGATACGGGACCCGCATCGCCGGCGCCTCGCGAAACCGACAGCTGGCTCGAAGCCGGACCGACCAACGTGATGGTCGTCTACATCCTCTATCTGGTCAGCTTGGTGATCGGCGTGGGGCTGATCGTCGGCGTGGTCGTTGCCTATATCAATCGCGGCAAGGCCGGCGGCTGGGTGGATACGCACTATACTTACGCCATCCGCACCTTCTGGATAGGTTTGCTCTACAGCGTCATATCCGTGCTGCTGATGTTCGTGATGATCGGCTTCCTCACCGCGGTGGCGACGGCCATCTGGTTCATCGCGCGCTGCGTGATAGGCCTGCAGCTCGTCGGCCGGCGCGAACCGATCAAGAATCCACAGTCCTGGCTGATCTGACGTGGATCCGGACTGGCCGGATTCGTCGATAGGTACAAGCAGCAGACCCGCACGATGCAGACCACATTCAGCCCTGAGCAACTGGCCGATCCGCATGTGGCGGAATCGGAGCAGATCCTGCGAAAATGCGTGCATTGCGGCTTCTGCACCGCGACCTGCCCGACCTATGTGACGCTGGGCAATGAGCTCGATTCGCCGCGCGGCCGCATCTACCTGATCAAGGACATGCTGGAGAACGGCAGGCCGGCGGATGCCGAGATCGTGACCCATGTCGACCGCTGCCTGTCCTGCCTCTCCTGCATGACGACATGCCCGTCGGGCGTGAACTACATGCATCTGGTCGACCATGCGCGTGCGCATATCGAGCAGACTTACAGTCGGCCTCTGGCCGACCGCATGCTTCGTTCCCTGCTGGCGGCGGTGCTGCCCTATCCGAGCCGCTTCCGCGCCGCGCTGCGCATGGCTTCGCTCGGGCGCCCGTTCGCGCCGCTGTTCGACAAGGTGACCGCCTTGAAGCCGCTGGCAGCCATGCTGCGCCTTGCGCCGGCGGCGGTGCCGCATGCTTCGCCGGTCAACCGGGCAGGCGTCCACCCGGCCGCCACGGGCGTCAGGCGCGGCCGGGTCGCCCTGTTGACCGGCTGTGCTCAGTCCGTGCTCGACCCCGAGATCAACGCGGCGACCATAAGGCTGCTGACGCGGCTGGGCGTCGAGGTGGTGGTACCTGAAGGCGAGGGATGCTGCGGCGCGCTGGTGCACCACATGGGGCGGGAGGACGCCGCGCTCGCGGCGGCTCGCAACAATGTCGACGCATGGAGCCGCGCGATCGATAAGGACGGCCTCGACGCGATCGTCATCACCGCTTCCGGCTGTGGCACGACCATCAAGGATTACGGCTTCATGCTACGGCTGGATCCGACTTACGCCGAGAAGGCCGCAAAGGTCTCGGAACTGGCCAAGGATGTCACGGAATATCTGGCCGGGCTCGATCTTCCGGTCTCATCCGAGCCGAGCGGGCTTTCCGTTGCTTACCATTCCGCCTGCTCGATGCAGCATGGCCAGAAGATCACGCGCCAGCCGAAGGATCTTCTGAAGAAGGCAGGTTTCGTGGTGCGCGATCCGCGCGAAGGCCATCTGTGCTGTGGCTCGGCCGGCACCTACAACATCCTGCAGCCAGACATCTCGGCGAAGCTTCGCGAGCGCAAGCTGAAGAACATCCGCGCCACCGGCGCCGATATCGTCGCTACCGGCAATATCGGCTGTATGACGCAGATAGGCAGCCATGCCGGCATGCCGATGGTCCACACGGTGCAACTGCTGGACTGGGCCTATGGCGGCGAGCGCCCCGCGGCGCTTGACGGATTGCGCCTGCCGGCGGCGGCCGGGTAGCCTATTCTGCGGCCAGCCTGTCGTCCGACGTGCCGAAGGTTCGGCGATAGAGCGCCTGCTGCCGCGACAGCGCCACCATGGTGTTGCGCAGCAGGATGGCGACCGTGACCGGGCCGACGCCGCCCGGCACCGGCGTGATCCAGGACGCCACTTCCTTGACGCTGTCCGTATCGACGTCGCCGACGATGCGCGTCGTGCCGCCCGGAAGCGTTTCGGCGTTGATGCCGATGTCGATCACCGCGGCACCAGGCTTGACCATGTCGGCGTGGATCAGCCGAGGCTTGCCGACGGCCACGAAGAGGGCATCCGCGCGGCGCGCATGCGCGGCCACCGAGCGCGTCATGTGGTGGCAGACGGTCACCGTAGCCCCCTCGCTCATCAGCAGAAAAGCGATCGGCTTGCCGACGATCTCGGAGTGGCCGACGACCACGACCTCCAGTCCGCGCAGGTCGAGGCCGGTTTCCTTGAGCAGTTCGACCGAGGCGGCAGCCGTGCAGGGGGCAAGGTCGAGCTGGTTGTAGACGATGTTGCCGATCGAGGCCGGGTGCATGCCCTCGACGTCCTTCAGCGGATGCACGGCGGCCTGCAGCGAACGGATCGGGATATGCGCGGGAACCGGCCGCTGGATGATGATGCCGGTGACGCGCGGGTCGGCGTTCATGCCGTGGATGGCAGCCTCGAGCTCGGCCGCCGTGGTCTCGGCCGGAAAGCGGCGCTCGTCGAACTCGATGCCGGCCAGTTGCGCCTTGGCGCGCTGGTTACGGACATAGACGTCGACGGCGTCGACATCGCCTACGGTGATCGAGACCAGTCGCGGCGGGAACCCTTCGCCGCGCGCGACCTCGGCGGCTTGGCGCACCTGCCCGACGATGCGGGCGGCGACCGGCCCGCCCTTGAGGTAGCGGGCGTCTTCGAGCTTTGCCATGTCGCGGGTTCCCTGTTCGTGGTTGCTTTGTTGCAGGGTGACGCCAGGAATCAAGAGGGCAGCGCCGCACATTTTGCCGCGCTGCCCCCTGGTGGCATGGCGGTTGTCCCGCCTATGCCCGATGGACGACGCAAGCCCCCTCGCCACGCCGTCCTGTCCCCCGTGCTGGCTACATGACAACGACCTTGGTGCCGACCTCGACCCGCTCGTAAAGGTCGACCACGTCTTCGTTGCGCATGCGGATGCAGCCGGAGGAAACCGCGCCGCCGATGGTCCAGGGCTGGTTGGTGCCGTGGATTCTGTAGAGGGTGGAACCGAGATAGAGCGCGCGGGCGCCGAGCGGATTGTCGGGCCCGCCCTCCATGTGCGCGGGCAGCACGCGGCCCTTGGCCCGTTCGCGCGAGATCATTTCCGCGGGCGGACGCCAGTCGGGCCAAACCGCCTTGCGGGAAACCTTGTGCGTGCCGGCCCATTCGAAGCCCGGCTTCCCGGTGCCGACGCCGTAGCGACGGGCCGTCCCGCCGGCCTGCACCAGATAGAGAAAATTCTCGCGCGTATCGATGACGATCGTTCCCGGCTTTTGCGGGCCGGCGTAGTCGACCTGCTGCGGCAGGTACATCGGGTTGATGTCGGGATGGACTTCCTTGCGCACCATCTTGCGCTGGATGCCGTTGATCGTGACGATATCGCCCTGGCGATACTGGCGCTGCGGCTGAACGAGCGCTCCGAAGGCGGGCTCGCGCCGCTGCTGCTGCGAGGCGGAAACCCGCTTGGGCGCCTTGCGCAGCTGCAAGACCCAGGGAGCGGAGAGGTCGGGGCTCACCATTACCGGCGGCGGCGTGGCATAGCGGTCACGGGCTGCGACAGGTGCGGCGGGCAGGGCCATTGCGGCGGCAAGGCCGTAGATCAGAAGCGTGTTTCTCATGGGCGTACTCTCACCAGGCGTCGTGCGGTCGGCCCTCGCAGGCCGCTCGTGCCGGATCATCGCCGCGCCTGTGAACGGAATGGTGAATCGAATTCGGTAAAATGCGCGAATGTCAGTAAACCTTTTGGTGTGGTTACCGCCGCCTTCAGGAATCTGGTAAAGCCCGCGTAAAGTCGGGCATATGGCTGTTAAGAAAGGGCTTTTCGCAATGGCGGAGCTTCCGAAGGGGTTGATAGAGGGACCTGACGGCGTCGTACGCTGCTGGTGGCACGGCAACCTTCCCGACTATCTCGCCTATCACGACAAGGAATGGGGCAGGCCGGTCGACGACGACCGTCGGCTGTTCGAGAAACTGTGCCTGGAAGGATTCCAGTCGGGCCTCTCGTGGCTGACGATCCTGCGCAAGCGCGAAAATTTTCGCGCGGCCTTCGCAGGCTTCGACTACGAGAAGGTTGCGGAATTCAGCGAGGCGGATATCGAGCGCCTGCTCGGCGATCCCGGCATCGTGCGCCATCGCGGCAAGATCGTGTCCACCATCAACAATGCGCGCCGCGCCCGCGAACTGGTCGCCGAAGCGGGGTCGCTCGCAGCCTGGTTCTGGCGCTTCGAGCCGACGGCCGAGCAGCGGCCGGACCGCTTCGACCACGCAACGCTAACCGCCAATCCGACCACGCCGGTTTCCACGCGGATCTCGAAGGAACTGAAGAAGCGCGGCTGGACCTTCGT
>JAEUMA010000405.1 GCA_016793565.1 Rhizobiaceae bacterium | reverse complement strand
GGAACTGCTCGCCAGCATCAAGGTGCGCGCGGCGATCGAGGGCGCCGTGTTCGTGGTTTCGACGGCCTCGCTGGCCGCGCTGGCGCTGGTGCTGCATTTCTTCCCCAACGCGCTGGGCAGCAACGTCTCGGAAGCCGCACCTCTGGTCATGCTCGCCTTGATGGTGCCGGGCCTACGCAATCTCACCGAATACCAGGCCGAGCTACTGTTCGCGCGCGGCCGCACTGGGATGCGGGCCGTGATCCTGGCGATCGTCGGCGCGCTCAAGGTCGGGCTGCTCTACCTCGCGCTCGGCTGGATGACGTCGACGTCGCAACTGGTGCTGACGCTCAACGCCGTCTTCCTGGCTCTCTACGTGGTCTCGGCGGTGCTGACCTACACGGCGCTGCGGCAGCCGGCGAAAACCTTCTAGAGCGGTCCCGCCTTACTTTCCGATCAGCCGGCGGATGCGGTCGATATCGGTTCCGATGAAGGACTGCATGCCGATCGCCACTTGCTCGGGCGCCATGCCATCGATGAATTCGCGGAATTCCTCGTCCGAAAGCGACGGACCGAACCAGCGGACCCGGCAGAACTCGCGCCCATCATGGAAGTGGCCCGCGCCGGCGATCACCTCGTCGGCGTAACGACCGTAGAGCAGGCATTCCGAAAACTGGCGCTCGGCGCCGATGACCTCGACCCAGTGCCGGCCGTGCTTCTCCTCGATGCGGCGGCACATGCCGAGCGTGGCGTCCCGTCGCCAGGCGATCAGCGTTGTGATGTAGTCGTGCGGAGAAACCGCCGGCCTCTCGATGCCGAGCGCGGCGCCGGCGTTGCGCGACCAAGTCTTCTGGTCGCCGTTACCCGGACCAGCAAGAACGTTGTCGCGCCGGAAAAGGCGCGCGTCCGTGCCGCGCCACAGCCGATCCGCAGAAAACGGCTTCAGGAAGGCGACGTCCGAATCGACGTAGAACAACGCGTCCTCGTCGGCATGCGCGGCAATGGCGATGCGGCGCAGCTGTTGCGCGTGCCACCCACGCAACGGCTTGGTGCGCAGCGAAAGCCAAATGCGCTTGCGCCCGAAACTGAGCGGATCGGGAAAGGAACGCAGCCATCCGGGCAGCAGGTCCCGCTCGTCTACGATCACGCGGGTCGGCGATTCCAGTTCGCGGAAGATCGCGACATCGGCATGCTCGACCAGGATGTAGTGCCGGGTGAAACCCTCGACATGGGCATCGAGCGTTTCGCAAAGCAGGCGGCAGCGTTCGAAATCGGGAGCGTAGCTCGCCGTGACAATAGCGGTCTTCATGCGCAGTGTCGGCCCTCCGGCGCGGCGTTCATGGCTGCTCCTAGAGCGGTGCGTTCTTGCCTTTGCGACCACCGAAGCGGGCAGCGAAGACGCGCATGAGAAACTGCGGATTGCCGATGATATAGCGACGCCAAAGGCGGCGCGGCTCATGAAGCAGCCGCGACAGCCACTCCAGCCGGAGCTTGCGCATAGGCATGGAAGCCCTGGGAACGACACCCGTATGCAGGTCGAACAGCGCGCCCACGGCGATCGCCACCGTGCAGTGAGCCGGCGTGACGGCGCGCGCGATGAAGATTTCCTGACGAGGCACGCCCATGGCGACCAGCAGCATGTCGGGCCGGTAATCGGCAATGGCCTTCAGTACGCCCTCTTGCTCCTCGGGCTTGAAGAAGCCGTCGACGATCACGCGATAGTCGTGCTGCGGAGCGATCTCGCGGAAGCTCGCCGCCGTCATTTCGCAGACCGGCAGCCTAGAGCCCATCAGCGCCACCCGCATGGGCTTGCCGACGCGCTGAAGAAGCGCCGGCGTCAGATCGGTGCCGTTGAGGTTGGCTGGGAAAGCGCTGCCGTGCAGGATCCACGAAGCGATATCGACGCCGACCCCGTCCGGCAAAATGACGAATTCATCGAGGGCGGAGCGGTAGTCCGGGCGGTCGAACATCATGTTGGCGTTGTTGGCATTGAGCCAGCCCAGCCGCAGGAACTCGCCACGCTCGACATGGCTCGCGACGAAATCCAGCGCCTCGTCCCAGCCGATCGCCACCACAGGCACGCCGAGGATGTCGCGGCGGGGGAGGCTGTCGCGCTGCCGTATCATCTGATGCGAGTTCATGCCGCGCTCCGTGCCTTGTTCTCGAGGCGCGACGCCAGCGCCTGCAGCCCCTCGGCGAGAGCCGCATCAAGACGGTGCGCCTGCGCTGCGTGGAAGGCACGGCCGTCGAGCAGCATCCGGTCACCGGAGCGTGCCCGCACTACCGCCGCGTCGACGGCGAGCGCGAACTGGGCCGGATCGTCAGCCACCGTGCAGTTGGCGGGAATGTCGGCGATGCCCCTGATCGAGCGCGGCGTCGCTACCGAAGGCATGCCGAGTTCGAAGGTCTCCAGCGTCTTCAACTGAACGCCGGTGCCGGCGCGGCTCACCAGCGGAATGACCGCGGCGGACTTCACGAAGTCGACCGCATCCGGGACGCGGCCCAGAAACCGCACGTCCGGCCAGGCGGACGCCAAATCCGCCGGCGTGCCGCCGGCCACCGCCACCGATATGGACGGGTCGAGGCGCGGTCGCACCTCCGAGAGGAACCACTCCAGGCCGATGCGGTTGGGCTGCCACGTCCAGGTGCCGATCAGCGCGAGATCATGCGCGATCGGCAGCACGGAAGGCTCCGGCGCGTGCGCGCGCGTGACGAGCGGCAAAGCAAGCGCCCTGCCGCTGCCGCCAAGGCCGAGCGCAGAAATGTCCTCATTGGCCAAGGTGAAGACGAAGGCCGCGCGCGCACACAACCGCCGCTCCAACGCCTCCAGCAGGCGCGCCTCGCGCTGGAACATCAGGCGCTCGACCAGGCTTTTGGCCGCCGCAGCGTTTTCGGCGGCGGAGCGGTGCTCTACATTGTGGGCGACAAAGATCTGCGGCCTGTCAGTGAAGACGTCCTCGAATGCGCCGGCAAGCGGAACCGCGTTGAGGACATAGGCGTCGAAGGGTCCGACCGAGCGGATCGCCTCACGCACAGCCTCGCGGGTCACGGCCCGCAACTTGACCGAAGAAAAGGTCAGCCCGGTCGCCACCGCATGGCCGAGCCAGCGCAGCTTCTGCACACCGCTAGCGCTGTCGGTGCGCACGTCGACCTGCCCCAGCACCACCGTGCTCTCCGGCTCCAGCGGCCTGCCGTCTGGCCAGGTGAAGCCCAGAACCGTGACCTTGGCGCCGACACGCCGCAAGCCGTCGATGATCGCGGCGTTGGCGATCTCGTATCCGGTGGAAGGCTGGCCGTCAGGGACCAGCGATGTCACAAACAGAAGATGCATCATTCACCTCGTGTCGGAAATTTCTTTAGCAGCACGTAATAAAATGTTGATTAAGCTCCGCTAGGAAATGCATGAACGAGTACAAAGCGAGACGAAACGTCGCTACACGGCTGAGATATTTACTTTTTCTTAACCTTCGTGTGACGTTTCATTTCAGGTGGCTGCGGATTGGACGGAAGCTCGATGGGTTTCATGATGACCGACAACATATCCGTGCTGGCCCGCACGCCCGGGTTGCGCACGGACGAGATCGAGGTCGTGGTCACCACGCCGACCTTCAAGCGACCCGACCATCTGCTTTTGACGCTGAACTCCGTGCGAGCGCAGGTGACCAAGCGAAAGTTCGCCGTCATCATCATGGAAAACGAGGCGGAGAAGCGCGAAGGTGCCGAGGCCGTGAAGCCGCTGTTCGACAGCGGCGCGGTCAACGGCATGCTGATCGTCGCGCATGACCGCGGCAATTGCAACGCCTACAACGCCGGATGGCTGACCGCGCTGGTCAACTTCCCGAACTTCAAATCGCTGCTGGTGATCGACGACGACGAAATCGCCGACCCGCACTGGCTGGAGAACATGTGCGCCACGCGCGAGAAGTTCGGCGTCGACATCGTCGGCGGCCCGCAGCTGCCGATCTTCGAGAAGCCGGAGCATCGGAAGTGGGCCGACCATCCGATCTTCTATCCGCACTACCACGAGACGGGCGTGGTGCCGATCCTTTACTCCTCGGGCAATTTGCTGGTCGGCCGCAACGTTCTCGAAAAGATGGGCATGCCCTTCCTCGATCTGCGCTTCAATTTCATGGGCGGCGGCGATTCCGACTTCCTGAGCCGTACCGTTGCCAAGGGCTTCAAGCTTGCATGGTGCGCCGAGGCGCCGGTGCACGAGACGATACCGGAACGCCGCATCCAGTCGGACTGGATCAGGGCGCGCGGCCTTCGCAACGGGGTGATTTCGACGCTCGTCGAGAAGCGCAAGCGCGCCAACGAGCCGTTCGGCAAAGCGCGCACGGTAGCCAAGAGCGTGGCGCTGCTGGCCGCATCGCCATTCCGCGCGGCGCTGAAGACAGTCAAGTCGGGCTCTCTCGCCATCGGCATGTATCACGTCCACATCGGCATCGGGCGGGTTCTCGCCGAGTTCGGCTACCAAAATGAGCAGTACCGCCAGCCCGAGAAGAACTGACGACACCTCGAAAATCGCGTCCTACTCGCCGAGCCAGGTCGCGACGGCTGCGGCCACCGTCATCTTCACCGTCCTGATCCTGTCGTTCCGGCCCTTCCAGCCGGCCGGCGGCGCGGCGGAAGGCGGCGGCGACATTCTCAACCAGATCGGCTTCAGCCTGCTCGGCGGCCTCGCCGTCTTCGCGATGGCTACGCTCGCGGCGCCGCGCAAGCTGGCAGCCCTGCTCAGCCCCTGGTGGCTGCTGATGCTGGGATTTCTGCTCCTGTCCGCACTGAATGCGGCCGAGCCCCCTGCAGCGATGCGCGCGATATTCTTTACGTTGATCGGCATCGTCGCGGTCGCGGCCGTACTCGTGCTGCCCAGGGACGGCGACGGCTTTTCGGCGGTGTTTGCCTTTTCCGGGGCGGTGATCGTCGGGCTGTGCTTCGTCGGCGTGCTGTTTTTCCCGTCGCTGGCAGTGCACGGGCCGAATGTGTTCGAACCTGAGCATGTCGGCTTCTGGCGCGGCATCTTCTCGCACAAGAACATCGCCAGTCCGGTGATGGCCTGCTACAGCTTCGCCGGCATCTACCTGGCGCGGCGCGGCTGGCTCAAGTCCGGCATTGCGCTGTTCGTGTTCGCGATGATATTCATGGCCAACACCGGCTCCAAGACGACGGCAGGCCTCGTGCCGCTGGCGATCGTTCTGGTGATTGTTCCCAACGTGATCGGCATGCGCCTCCTGGTGCCGATCGTCTTCGCGGCCTCCATAATCGGAACGGCCCTCGGCACGCTCGGCATCGTCTTCATCCCTTTCCTGAACGACCTCTGGCACCACTATGCGCCCGACCTGACCTATACCGGCCGCACGTCGCTGTGGGCGTTCTCGGGCGAAATGATCTCCCATCGGCCTTTGACCGGCTACGGCTACGACAGCTTCTGGGGCACCCCTGTGGTCACCGAGATTGACCAGGTATTCGACCGCGACTGGGATATCCGCAACATTGTCCACGGGCACAATGGCTATATGGACGTGGCGGTCATGATGGGGTTGCCGGCGCTCGCGGCCGCGGTGATGGTTCTGATCGTGCAGCCGCTGCGCGACTATCTGCGCATTCCCTTGCTCAAGGAGAACGTGTTTCTCGGCGACCTCTTCATGATGATCGTGCTGTTCACCACGCTCAACGCCTTCCTGGAGAGCTTCTTTTTCCGCCGCGTCGACCCGGTCTGGCTGTTCTGCGTGCTGGGCGTGCTCGGCCTGCGCATCGTGTCGCGTTTCCCCCTCCCCTCCTCGTTCGAGGCGCGATCCGGTGTTTACCATCGGCCGGCCCATGCTAAAGGCTGAGCAGGCTGCAAACGGCCGCAAGGGAGACGGTTGATGTCGGAAAAGGTCGTGCTCGTCGGCGCGGGTAATATGGGCTACGCCATGCTGGCCGGCTGGATCGCCGCCGGCGAGCTGAAGCCTGCCGACGCGATCGTCGTAGAACCGAATCCCGATCTACGCGCGCGCGCGGCCGCGCTTGGAGCGGCGGCATTCGCTGATGCCGGCGGCCTCTCAGGCGACGCGGCGC
>JAEUMA010000386.1 GCA_016793565.1 Rhizobiaceae bacterium | reverse complement strand
CCAGGATTTCGTCGTCGTCTTCCTCGGCCGGGCCCGGCATGAAACCGGCCACGTCGTCTTCGGCAATGCCGACTTCGGGTTCGGCGGCCGTCTTGCCGTCCGGTCGCTTCCCAGTCATTCGTTCGAAACCGTTACGTCTGTCGTCTGCCACGCGAGATGCTGGCCGCCGTCGAGAGCGATCATCTGCCCGGTGATGGAGTCCATCGCCCATAGATAGCGAATGGTGGCGCCGAATTCATCCAGCGCCGGGCCGTGCCGAAGAGGCAGGGCTGCCACCTGCGCGGCGAAAGCCGCCTCATCCTGGCGCGCGCTCGCCAAGGTGGGGCCGGGGCCGATCGCGTTCACCCGGATTCGCGGCGCCAGCGCCTGCGCCATGGTGAGCGTCGCGGTCCAGAGCGCGCTCTTCGAGAGTGTGTAGGAAAAGAATTGGGGCGTCAGCTTCCAGACCCGTTGGTCGATGATGTTGACGACAAGGCCCGTCTCGCCGGGCGGCAGCGTCGCCGCCATCTGCCGGGTCAGCATGGCGGGCGCCTTGACGTGCACGTCGAAATGCCGGTCCCAGACATCCCAGCGGAAATCCTCCACGCCGTCGGATTCGAAAAGCGAGGCGTTGTTGACCAGCAGGCGCACCGGCCCGAGTTGTGTGGCAACGCGAGCCACCAGCCCTTCCACGGCTGCCATGTCACTGAGATCTGCTACGAAAACGGCAGCTGTGCCGCCGTCGGCTCGAATCTGCGCCGCTGCCCTCTCGGCTTCGGCCCCGGATCGGTTGGCGTGCAGGGCAACCGTGAAGCCGTGCGACGCGAGATCCCGGGCGATAGCAAGCCCTATGCGCCGCGCTGCGCCCGTGACGACGGCGGTTGGCATAGCGTCGGTCATCTGGTCGATTCCCTCCATCCCCCGTCGAAAGGCTGCACCACGCCGCGATCGTTCGCACCTGCGGCCACATTGTGGCCAATCCGGTCCCGAACCTTGCGAAAACAGGCATGGGGCGCCACGACGAGCCTCCATATAGCGCGCGTAATGCCTTGCGTCAGTTGGCTTTTCGGCGCCGCCTCATTCTCCTGACAGCTTGGTTGTTGCACCTGCGCAACATCCACATTCGGCCGCAAAGGTGCCCGGCTCTCTCCCAAGTTCCGGTGCGCTTCCGACAAAATTGGCCACCACATTCAGCCCGATCGCAACCTGCGCCCCCTCCCGGCGTTGGAGCTGTCGAAAAGCCCGCGTTTCTGGGCGAAGGAGTTTGATTATGTCTACCACGATGAAATTCGCCCGACCTGCCGCGACGGCCATCGCCCTGATCGCAATGGCGAGCTTTGCGCCCGCCTATGCCGCCGACGCCGTCATGGAGGAGCCGCCGGCACCGGCCGCTCCCATGGAGCAGCCGCCGCTGAACACCTGGTCCGGTCCCTATGCGGGTATATCGCTGGGCTACGGCTTTGCCGGTCACACCAACGAGCCGGGCAACGATATCGGTACCGACGGGTTCATCGGTGACGGCTTTGCAGGCTACAACTACCAGGCCGATCGCTTCGTGATGGGTGTCGAGGGCGACCTGGGCTATTCGGGCGTCGAAGGTTCGAATGCCGGCACCTCTTCCAAGGGCGGCGGCGAAGGCTCCTTGCGGGCGCGCCTCGGCTATGCGGTGACCCCCGATATCCTGCTCTACGCCACCGGCGGCGGCGCGGGCCGTTCCATCAAGCTGGAAGAGGGCGGCGTTTCCGACCGCAACACACTGTTCGGCTGGACGGCGGGCGCCGGCGCTGACGTCAAGATCACCGAACGGGTCTTCGGCCGTGTCGAGTATCGCTACACTGATTTCGGCAGTGAGAACTTCAATACCGGAAGCGGTTCGCGCAGCGTCGACGCCAACGACCAGCGCATCACTTTCGGCATCGGCATGCAATTCTAGTCGATCGTGCCGACGCCGCGTTGCGTGTTGAGTAGCGTTGGGAGGGCCGGGCTTTCGCCCGGCCCTTCGTTTTTCAGCATGGTAGAAGCGCCGCGAGGTCGGGGAAGCGTTCATCGAAGCGCTTCGCCCAGCGCACCAGCTTGGCGCGGCCCCGTTCCCACTGACCGCCGAAGCGCAGGGCGGCGTAGCCAAGGCAGGCCCGCAGCGCGATATGGCCGGCTGTCAGCTTGCCTCCGAGACGGGGCGGCGCAGCGTTAAGAATGTCCAGCGCGCGCTCGACCTTGCCCCATTGCTTGTCTAGCCACGGCTGATGGACGAGTTCCTCCGGGCGGGACCGGCGTTCGTAGACATGGGCGAGCAGGCAGTCGCATATGCCGTCGGCGAGCGCTTCCAGGCGTTCCGCCTCCAGGCGCTTGGCCGCGTTGCGGGGGAAGAGCGGCGAGCCCTTTGCCACCCGGTTGAGATACTGGGTGATGACCCGGCTGTCGTAGACCGCCCCGTCGTCGCCCACGAGCACCGGTATTT
>JAEUMA010000036.1 GCA_016793565.1 Rhizobiaceae bacterium | reverse complement strand
CCGGTTTCGTTCGCCAAGGGCGGCGCGCGCGGCTACGCTCGCCGGCATGTTTGCAGCTATACGCATCATCGGCATCGATCCGGGGCTCCGGCGCACCGGCTGGGGCATCGTCGAGGCCGCCGGAAACGCGCTGCGCTTCGTTGCGGCGGGCACTGTCGCGTCCACCGAAAAGGCGCCACTGGCGGTCCGGCTGTGCGAACTCCACGACGGGCTCTCCGTCGTGCTCGAAGCGCATCGGCCCGACGAAGCGGCGGTGGAGGCGACATTCGTCAACCGCGACGCGGCGGCGACGCTCAAGCTCGGCCAGGCCCGCGGCATCGCCATGCTGGTGCCGGCACGCGCCGGGCTGAATGTCGGCGAATACGCGCCCAACGCTGTGAAGAAGGCTGTCATCGGCGTGGGCCACGGCGACAAGGGCCAGATCCACATGATGGTGAAGGTGCTGCTGCCGAAGGCTTCGTTCGACAGCGAACATGCCGCCGACGCGCTCGCCATCGCCATCTGCCACGCGCATCACCGCCAGAGCGTGGTCGGGCGTCTGGCCGCCGCCATGGCAGGATAGTGAGCCACGCCGAGGCGGCGTTTGTTCTTGACTTGTTCCGGTGATGCGCCTAGCACTGGGGCGGGGTTTCCGGGCGTTCGTCGGTCATGGTCGATGTCGAATCGCCTTGGTTCTGCTGGCTTCCCGAACGCGAACGCTTCGCCGGGCTGACGCAAAGGGCAAGCCGGGCAGTCGGCAGGCGGAGGCGGGCCATGATCGGAAAGCTGAAGGGCGTCGTCGACGAGATCGCCGAGGACCATTGCGTCGTCGACGTGCATGGCGTCGGCTATGTGGCGCATTGTTCGGCGCGCACGCTGGCGGCGCTCCCCTCGCCCGGCGAAGCGGTCGTGCTGTTCATCGAGACTTATGTGCGCGAGGACATGATCCGGCTCTACGGCTTCCAGTCCGCGCTGGAGCGCGAGTGGTTCCGGTTGCTGATGAACAATGTGCAGGGCGTAGGCGCCAAGGTGGCGCTGGCGGTGCTGTCCACGCTGCCGCCTGCGGAACTGGCCAGCGCGATCGCCCTGCGCGACATCGCCATGGTCAGTCGCGCGCCCGGCGTCGGCAAGAAGGTGGCCGAGCGCATCGTCACCGAACTCAAGGCGAAGGCGCCGGCCTTCGCCGGAGCGGGGGCCGAGACCATCGGCCTCAAGCAGGCAGTGGGGGAAGGCGCCGCGCCAGCGCCGGTGGCCGACGCCATCTCGGCCCTTACCAATCTCGGCTATTCGCGCGACATCGCGGCCAACGCGGTCTCGGCCGCGTTGAAGGCGGCCGGAGAAGGCGCGGATTCCGCCAAGCTCATCCGGCTGGGGCTCAAGGAACTGGCCCGGTAGTTTGCAACGCATCGCCATTCTTACTATTTCTGTTTAGTAAGGAAATGTCGGGAGAGTCGAAAAATGGGCGCGTTTGCTACGATGACGTCGAAAGGACAGCTCACAATCCCCAAGGAGGTTCGCGATGCGCTGAAGCTGGAGACCGGCACACGATTGTACGTCACGGTATCCAACGGCCAGATCGTGGCCCGACCCAAGAACAAGAAGCTGGCCGATCTCGCCGGAATCCTCGGGAAGCCGCCTTCCGGCGAAATCCTGTCGATCGAGGATATGAACGAAGCCGTCAAGGAAGCTGTGGCCGAGGAATGGGACGACTTCGAACGCCGTAACCGACAGCCACAGCCATGATCGGCGTCGACACAAACGTCCTCTTGCGCTTTCTGGTAGTCGACCAGCCCGAGCAAAACCGCACGGCGACAGCTTTCTTTTCTTCCCGAACCCCGGATAACCCGGCATTCGTCAGCGCGGTTACGCTAGCGGAAACCGTCTGGTTGCTGACGAAGCGCCTGCATTTTCCTGCAGAATCGGTTGTCGACCTGCTGCGAAACCTGCTCGCAAGCGAGGCAATCGTTCTGGAACACGAGATGGAGCTCGATCGGATTCTGCGGGACGGTGGCCGGCCCCGGACGGACCTGGCCGATTATCTGATCGCCTGGTCCGGCCTTTCGGCCGGCTGCCGGCACACCGTCACATTCGATCGCCAGGCCGCAAAGGAGGTCACGGGAATGGAGCTTCTGACATGAGGTTACGCTTTTCCGTGGACCTTGAAGTCACCGGGCTTGCAGGAGATCACACAGGAGGAATGCTCGGATTACCCCGCCGGACTTGGTGCATACTGGTATGATGGCTAACCTCCCTTGACCCTCTCCCCCCGCCTCATCTCCTCGGAAAAGCGCGGCGAGGACGCCGATGTCTCGCTGCGTCCGCAGTCGCTCGACGAATTCGTGGGGCAGGCCGCCGCGCGCGCCAATCTCAAGGTGTTCGTCGAGGCGGCAAAGAACCGTGGCGAGGCGCTCGACCACGTCCTTTTCGTCGGTCCGCCCGGGCTCGGCAAGACAACGCTGGCGCAGATCATGGCGCGCGAGCTCGGCGTCAACTTCCGCTCCACCTCCGGCCCGGTGATCGCGAAGGCCGGCGATCTGGCCGCGCTTCTGACCAACCTGGAGGAACGCGACGTCCTCTTCATCGACGAGATCCACCGCCTCAACCCGGCGGTCGAGGAGATCCTCTATCCGGCGATGGAGGATTATCAGCTCGACCTCATCATCGGCGAGGGCCCGGCTGCGCGCTCCGTGAAGATCGACCTCGCCCGCTTCACGCTGGTGGCCGCCACCACCCGGCTCGGCCTCATCACCAATCCGCTGCGCGACCGCTTCGGCATCCCCGTGCGGCTCGACTTCTATACCGTCGCCGAGCTGGAGCAGATCGTGCGCCGCGGCGCCCGCATCCTCGGCATGCCCTTGAGCGACGAGGGCGCGCTGGAGATCGCCCGCCGCGCCCGCGGCACGCCGCGCATCGCCGGCAGGTTGCTGCGCCGCGTCCGCGACTTCGCCAGCGTGGCCGGCGCCCCGGAAGTGTCGCGCCGGGTCGCCGACGAGGCGCTGTCGCGGCTGGAGGTGGACGCGCTCGGCCTCGACAATCTCGACCGCCGCTATTTGTCGATGATCGCGCGCAATTTCGGCGGCGGCCCGGTCGGGATCGAGACGATCGCCGCCGGCCTTTCCGAGCCGCGCGACGCTATCGAGGACATCATCGAGCCCTACCTGATCCAGCAGGGCTTCATCCAGCGCACGCCGCGCGGCCGCGTGCTGACCGCCAATGCCTGGCGTCATCTCGGGCTGGAAGCCCCGAAGGACCTCGCCCAGCAGCAGATCAACCTGTTCCAGGAAGAATAGTCTACAGCCGCCCGTAGCGGCCGATCTCGTCCAGGCCGAAGCCGCCGGCCCGGTCTCCCGCGCCCAAACCTCGGCTCAGGGCGGCGTCGACCTTGCGGTCCTTTTCGCCGCCCGGTTCCTTCATGGCGTCGAGCATGTCGCGCAGCGACAGGCCGAGCTCGTCGAGGCCGAGCTTCTTGCCGAGCGCCTGTTCGAGCGCCATCGCCGCCTGCGGGGACATCTTGGCGAGTTCGCGCTCGACGGCGTCGGCCATCGCGCCCATGTCCTTGAAATCCCTGGAATCGAATCCGAAGGCCTTGCCGATCTTATCCATCAGCAGAACTTTCTGCTTGGTCACGTCCTGGCGGTCCGGACTGAAGATGGAATCGGCCCCCGCCAGGCGCGAGGCCGGCCCGGCATCCTTTCCGGCCTTGGCACCGCTCAGCAGTGCGGATGCGCCCGAAGAGGCGACGGCGGTGCGCATGGTCCGGTCGACCACCAGCATGCTGGCTGCGCGGAGACTGGAAATCGGCTGCATTGGCGGCAAGCCCTGCTCGTTAGGTTCTGCCCGTAACTTACGCCGGCAATGGTGAGCAATGCGTTTATGGCGCGTCTTGCACGCCGCTGTCATTTCCATGGCGTGGCAGGCGGCGGATCATGTCCATCGTCTCGGGCTCGGCCTGCTGACCGTCGAAGCCGTCGACCACGCCGAAGGCGCCGCCATAGGACCAAAGCGACCAGGCGAAGCCGTGTTCTTCCGCCAGCCTGATCATGTCGCGGGCATAGGCGGCGCGCCAGGCCGGCGGCATCACGAAGGACACGCCGTATTCCTGGCGGATCATCCCGAATTCGCCGAGAAGGATGTTGTCGGGAGCGACGCCATGCCGCTTCGCCCATTCCGCCACGCGCTCAAAAGGCGCTGACATGGCGGCTTCAAGGCCCGCAGCGCTTCGGACCTTGGCAAATTCCTCATCGAGATAGGAAAGCATGCCCGCGCGGCGC
>JAEUMA010000344.1 GCA_016793565.1 Rhizobiaceae bacterium | reverse complement strand
CGATCCATCAACGCAATCGGACGGACCATCAGAAGTTTGCGATGGTGGTTTGCCGTGCCGCGAGCATAGAAGGCACCATGACGGCCGATAGTCTACCCCGGCGCGAAGATCCGGCGGTGCGAGGATTCCTCTTCGCGCTGTCGGCATACCTGATATGGGGCGTTCTGCCCTTCTACATGAAGGCGCTGGGCCACATCCCCGCGCCTGAGGTCGTCGCGCACCGGGTGGTCTGGTCGATACCGGTTGCCGGCGCGCTGCTCGTCTGGCTCGGCCGGACTTCCGACGTCAAGGTTGCGCTGCGCACCCCGAAGACGCTGGCGCTGGGCGCGCTCACCGCGTCGCTCGTTTCCATCAACTGGGGCATCTACGTCTGGGCTATCGGCAATGGCCGAGCGCTGGAGACAGCCCTTGGCTACTACATCAACCCGCTGCTTTCTATCCTGCTGGGGGCGATGGTGCTGGGTGAGAAGCTGAACCGGCCGCAGATGGCCGCGATCGCGCTCGCGGCACTTGCCGTGGCCGTGTTGACCTGGGAGACCGGCGGGCTTCCATGGGTGTCGATCGCGCTGGCGGTGTCGTGGGCCTTCTACGCCTTTTTCAAGAAGACGCTGCCGATCGGCCCGGCGCAGGGTTTCTTCCTCGAAATCCTGATCCTCGGCACACCCGCACTCGTGTACCTGGCCGTGTTGCAGGCGAGGGGCGCGGCGCACTTCGCCAACACAGGCACGACCGACATGCTGCTGCTCGCCGGTTGTGGCCTGGTGACGGCGATCCCGCTGATCCTCTATGCCAACGGCGCCAAGCTTCTGCGGCTCTCCACCATCGGCATCATGCAGTACATCGCGCCGACCATGGTTTTCTTCATTGCCGTATTCTTCTTCAAGGAGCCGTTCAGTTCCGCTCGCGCGGTGGCGTTCGCGCTGATCTGGTGCGCGCTGCTGCTCTACACATGGTCGATGTACTTTTCACCGAAACGGTAAGGGGAGCCCGGTGTACGAACTGCTGATCGCCAACAAGAATTACTCGTCCTGGTCGCTTCGCCCCTGGGTTCTCATGAGGTCAATGGGCATCCCGTTCACCGAGCGGCAGATCCCGTTCCCAACCGGGTCGAGCTATTCGACATACAGGCCGTTTTCGCCCAGCGGCCGCGTGCCTTGCCTGATCGACGATGGTCTCGCGGTATGGGATTCTCTGGCGATCGTGGAGTATCTCGCCGAACGCCACGCGGGAGTGTGGCCTGAGGATGCCAGGGCACGCGCGTTCGCGCGCTGCGCTTCCGCTGAAATGCACTCCAGCTTCCAGGCGCTGCGCAACATATGCGGCATGAATTGCGGAGTACGTGTCGCACTCAACGGACGGCCGGCCGAACTGGAGGCCGACATCGCGCGCGTCGGCGAGATCTGGAACGAAGGGCTCTCCCGCTTCGGCGGCCCCTGGCTCGCCGGGCAGGCCTTCAGCGCGCTCGACGCCTTCTTCGCGCCGGTGGTTTTTCGCGCGCAGACCTACAGCCTCGACTTCGGCGGCGCGTCGACCGCCTATGTCCACCGCATGCTCGACCTGTCTGCGATGCGCGAGTGGTATGAGGCGGCGCTGAACGAAGCCTGGCGCGAGCCAGTGCACGAGGCCGAGACCCTGGCTTACGGCGCCTGCACGGCAGACTTCAGGCGGGGCTGAGAAGTATTCCTGTCAACGGCTTAGCCTGCGCAGGAAGACAAGAACGGCCGCCGCCGCCAGCACTGAAAGCGCGGCGACGATCCAGAAGCCGGCGGAATTGTCCAAGAAGGGGAGACCGCCGACATTCATGCCAAACAGGCCCGAGATGATGGTCATCGGCAGGAGTACGGCCGTCAGTACCGAAAGAATGTAGAGCAGGTTGTTCGACTGCATGGTGAGCTTCGCCATCAGTTCGTCCTGCAGCAGCCGCGCGCGAGACTGCAACTGCTCGCTGTCGTGCAGCAGCGCAGTTGCGCGCTGCGACAGCGCGGCAACGAGGTCGGCGACGTCGTCGGGAAGCGTCGCACCGTGCGTGTTTTCCAGGTGGCGGAACAGGCTGACGGTGGCCGCCACATGACGGTGGATGAAGACAAGGCGCCGGCGCGCCTTGGCAAGGCGGTCGGCCTCGCGCTTCCAGGTGTCGCCAACAATGCTTTCCTCGATGGCGTCGATTTCGTCGCCGATGGTCACGAGATCGCCCGAGAGCCGCGCGAGCGACCGCTGAACGACCGTCTCCACCAGCCGGGCCGGGCTGGAAAAAGCCTTTTTGCCTTGTTCCACGAGCCGCCGCACATCGTCTACGGACTGCAGCGGATGGCGCCGTGCGCTGACAAGAACCCTGGCGTCGAAGGCAAAGCGGAAATTGCCGATCTCGTCGGTGTCCGTGTAGTGCTTGTGTCTAGTGTCCACGATCTCGCCGAACAGCCAGTCGTCCTCGGTGTCAAGATGCAGCACGTCGGCCGAGGATAGCAGACTCTGACGCGCCGCGGAGGGCATCGGCTGGTCGAACTCGATGGCGCGGCGCGCCCGCGCGTCGGCGAGCGAATAATTGTACCAGGACCAAGCGGCCGCAGATGCATCGTCCGTGCGCATGCCCGCTCCGTCGAAATGCAGCACGTGGATAGTCGAGCCCGGATCTGAGGCGGTGGAAGTGCTGGGCGCCGACCCGGCCATCGCCGCCGCTACAGCCGGTCGATGACCGACGGGACGCCTTCGCTGGGGCCGCCGGAAGCCGCGCTGGCAGCCAGGATCGCAGGAACGACGGCTTCCGGCGTCTCGACGACGAGGGGCTGCACGCGGTGACCCGTATGGACGAAACCTTCCTCGCGCATGTGGCGGATCAGGGCCAGCATGGGGTTCCAGAAGCCGCCGACATTGACGAACACCATAGGCTTCGCATGGTGGCCGAGCTGTGCCCAGGTCATGATCTCCACGATCTCCTCGACCGTGCCGATACCGCCCGGGAGCGTCACAAAGGCGTCGGATTCCTCGAACATCCTGTGCTTGCGCTCGTGCATGTTCTCGGTCACGTGCAGTTCGTCGAGCCTGCCGAGCGCTTGCTCCGTCGCTTCCTTGGTGATGAGGAAGCGTGGGATGATTCCGGTGACCTTGCCGCCGGCCTCTATCGCCCCGTCGGCGACGGCGCCCATGATCCCCTTGGTGCCGCCGCCATAGACCAGGCGGATGCCGGATTCGGCGAGCGATCGGCCCAGCGCATGACCGGCGGCGCGGTAGATATCGCTCCGTCCGGGGGAGGAACCGCAATAGACGCAGACGGAACGAATCGGAGTCATGGGCGGCATTGAGGGGGGCGTTGTAACCATGGTCAAGGGTTGGCCGGGGCTTTTTCTTGTAGGGGTTAGGAAAACACGCTAGACCGGCCAAGTCGGCTAAGAGGCGGGTTTTTATGGCACTTCCGTTGTTGAAGATCTTGCTTTTCGCGCTGGGTGGTACCGCAGCGGCAGGATCCGTTGCGTATTATTCCGGCGCACTTGACCCGTATCTTGAGGAGTATGCGCCAAAGTTGGCCGCTCCGGAAGCATCGCCAACAACCTCCGACCAGAAAGACGCGCGCCTGACCGACGAGAAGGACGCGCGGCTGCCCGAACCTGCGGGCGAGGCTGCGACCAAGGATGCCGCTTCCGGCGACGCCGTCGCTTCGGCGCAACCTCCGACGCCCGAAAGCGGGCAGGGCGCGGCGCAGCCTCAGGACGGTTCGCAGCCAGCCGTCGAGGCGCCGCCGGCCGCTGAGCCGGCCGCGCCGGCGCAACAGTCCGCCGCGGTGGAACCCGCGCCGGAAGCCGCCGACACGATGAACGCGCCCCAATTGCCCAAGGCCGAGCCGAAAGCGCCGCAGGCGCCCGCGCCGGCGGCCGACGCCGCCGAGCCGCATGCCGCTGTGAACGCGCCCAGCTTCGACCTGCTGCGCGTCGAGCCGGATGGCTCGATGGTGATCGCCGGAAAGGCCGCCGCGGGCGCGTTCGTGGAGATCATGACGGGATCGCACAAGATCGGGTCGGCTACGGCAAGCGAGAATGGCGACTTCGTCGTCGTTCTGGACGAGCCGCTGAAGCCGGGCGACTACCAGATCGTCAGTCGCGCGACGGAAAAGAGCGGCGCGTCGGCGACCTCGCAGGAAACCGCGGTGGTTTCGGTTCCGGACACGCCTGCCGGCCAGGTGCTGGCACTTGTAGAGCAGCCAGGCGAGGCGAGCCGGCTGATCACCGTGCCTGAAGGACAGACCACGGCAGGGCAGGAGACGGACGTCGGCAAATCGCAAGACGGCGCAACTTCCGGCCAGCAGCCGGAGGAGGACGGCCAGGCAGCCGCTGAGCCCCCCGCGGCTGCGACGTCCGTGGAGCAGTCGACGGGCCAGGACGTCGCGGCGGCCGAGCCCGCCGCCAAGCCAGAGGCGACACAGCCGCCGGCTGCCGGCGAAAAGCCGGCGGTTGCCGTTGCCGCGGTCGAGATCGAAGGCCGGCATGTCTTCGTCGCGGGTACCGCCGATCCCGGGCGGATGGTCCGCGTCTACGCCAACGAGATCCTGCTCGGGCAGGCCCGCGCTTCGGAAGGCGGCCGCTTTCTGGTGGAAGCCGAGCGCGATCTGCCTGTGGGCGACTATATCATCCGCGCCGATGCTCTCGGGCTCGACGGCGCCAAGGTGGTGGCGCGTGCCGCGGTGCCTTTCGAGCGCGAACCGGGCGAGACGATCGCCGCCGTCGCGCCGTCTGCGCCGGCACCGGAAGCCGCGCAGGCGCGCGCTGTCGGCGCCAAGCCCGCCGTGGCCGCAGCGCAGCCCGCCGCCGACACGGCTGACGAAACCAGCCAGGGCAACGCCGCTTCCACGGGAAGTGCTGCCGAAAACAAGCAGTCTCCGTCCGAGCAAGTTTCGGAGCCGGCGACGCCGGCGCCCGCGCCGGCCGAGCCCTCGGCAGATGCTGCCGCCGCGCAAAATGCGCCTGCCGCCGAAGGCGCAGAGCAGGCCGCCGACAAGCCTGCGGCGGCGCAGCAGGGCGGAACCTCGGAGGAGGCCGCGGCATCGGCTTCCGCCGAGCCCTCCGCTCCTGCCGCCGAGCCCTCCGCTCAGGCCGCTGCCGGGGAAGGTGCGCAGGCCGTTCTATCGCCGAAGCTCAAGTCGGTGGACAACGCCGTTATCATCCGTCGCGGCGACACTTTGTGGCGGATTTCGCGCCGCGCCTATGGCCACGGAGTTCGCTTCTCGACGATCTATCTCGCCAACCGCGACCAGATCGAAAATCCGGACAAAATTTGGCCGGGCCAGGTCTTCGCAATGCCGGAGAAGACCGAGCAGGGTGAGGCGGCCGACTGGGGCGCTCTTGGCGACCAGATCACGACACGCCCGCCAGCCTCCACCGCCAACTAGCGGCTCGTGGGCAGCGGAATAGCTTGAAGTGGTAACCCCACCCCCCAACCCTCAAGGGGCAGAGGAAACCCATGCTACGGTCCCGCACCGATAGATGCCCACAGGGCTTGGCGCATTTTTCGGCGCTGCCCTCGTCTTCCTCTTCCTTTAGGGAGGGCTTGGGGGTGGGGGTACAGTCCAACCGTGCCTCGCCAACCCTACGGCGGCACTTGCGCTTGGCGCGTTGATCGTATATCGCCGATAAACGATGAATAGTTCGGTGCAAGGGTGGGAAACCCGGAGCGACCCAGAGATGGCGCGCAAGCTGAGCGCGCTCGGGCATCCAGTGCGCCTTGCAATTCTGCGGCAGCTTTCCGAACGCGACGCTTGCTGTTGCAAGGACATCGTTGGGCGCCTCGACCTCGCGCAGTCGACCGTCTCGCAGCATTTGAAGGTGCTGGTCGACGCTGGGATCGTCGTCTATGCGCCCGACAGGCAGCGTTCCCGCTATAGCGTCGACCGCCGCTCCCTGGTGCAGTTCGCACGAACCTTCGAGGCGATGCTCGGCCGGTGCTGTGCGGAGTCGGCCTGCGGCGGCGGGGTGGAGGACTAGACATTGGCCGAAAAGACGGTGTCCGCCGACACGGGCGGCATGTTTCGCACGCTGCTCAACCTGAAGCCCTATATGTGGCCGTCCGAGCGGCCGGACCTGCAGTGGCGGGTCGTCTGGGCGACATTCTACCTGGTGCTGGCCAAGCTGGTGCTGGTGGTGGTCCCGTATTTCTTCAAATGGGCCACCGATGCGCTGGCGAAGGATCATGCCTCGCTGCCGCCCCTGCCGGCGTTCCTGCTGGCGCCTGTCGCGCTGGTGATCGCCTACAACGTCGTGCGCATCCTTCAGAACAGCCTCAACCAGTTGCGCGACGCGCTGTTTGCACGGGTCGGCCAGTATGCCGTGCGCCAGCTCGCCTACCGCACCTTCGTGCACATGCACGAACTGTCGCTGCGATTTCACCTGGAGCGCCGCACCGGCGGCCTGTCGCGCATCATCGAGCGCGGCACCAAAGGCATCGAGACGATTGTCCGCTTCACCATTCTCAACACGCTGCCGACGCTGCTGGAATTCGTGCTGACGGCGGTCATCTTCGCCGTCGCCTACGGTTGGGCCTATGTTCTGGTCATCGCCGTGACGGTGGTGGCCTACGTGTGGTTCACCGTAAGGGCGAGCGATTGGCGCATCTCCATCCGCCGCGAGATGAACGATTCCGATACTGACGCCAACACAAAGGCGATCGACTCGCTGCTGAACTTCGAGACAGTCAAATATTTCAACAACGAGCGCATGGAGGCCGAGCGTTTCGACCGCTCCATGGAGCGCTACGAAGAGGCGGCAACGCGGACCTGGACCTCGCTGGGTTGGCTGAACTTCGGACAAGGCGTCATCTTCGGCGTCGGCATGATGATCACCATGTGGCTGTCCGCGCGCGAGGTCGTCGCCGGAACGCAGTCGGTCGGCGATTTCGTGTTCATCAACGCCATGCTGATGCAACTGTCGATCCCGCTCAACTTCATCGGCTTTGTCTATCGCGAGATCCGCCAGGGCCTGGCCGACATCGAGCAGATGTTTGACCTACTCGACGTCAAGGCCGAGGTAGTGGACAAGCCCGATGCCGCCCCTCTGAATGTGTCGGCGGGGCGGGTCGAGTTCCGCGACGTGCATTTCTCCTACGATCCGAACCGGCAGATCCTGAAGGGTGTGTCCTTCGAGGTGCCGGCGGGCCGCACCGTGGCGATCGTGGGTCCGTCCGGCGCGGGCAAGTCGACGATCTCGCGGCTTCTGTTCCGCTTCTACGACGTGCAGCAGGGAGCCGTGCTGGTCGATGGACAGGACGTGCGCGACGTCACGCAGGAGAGCCTGCGGGCGGCGATCGGAATGGTGCCGCAGGACACGGTGCTGTTCAATGACACGATCGCCTACAACATCCGCTACGGCCGCACGGAGGCCACCGACGCCGAGGTGAGAAAGGCTGCGGATCTGGCCCAGATAGGGCCCTTCATCGAGCAACTGCCGGACGGTTACGCCACCATGGTCGGCGAACGAGGACTGAAGCTTTCCGGCGGCGAGAAGCAGCGCGTGGCGATCGCCCGCACCATCCTCAAGGCGCCGCCGATCCTGATTCTCGACGAGGCGACCTCCGCGCTCGACAGCCATACCGAGCGCGAGATCCAGGCCGCGCTGGAACTCGTCAGCCGCGACCGCACGACGATCGTGATCGCGCACCGCCTGTCCACGATCGTCGGCGCCGACGAGATCATCGTGCTGAGGAACGGCGAGATCGCCGAACGTGGCACGCATTCGCATCTGCTGGCCGAGCGTGGTCTCTACGCGGCCATGTGGGATCGCCAGCGCGAGGTGACGGAGGCAGAGGAACGCCTGCGCGAGGTGCGCCGCAACGACGAACTATTGGAGAGCCCGTCGGCGGCAGCGGTTTAGCCGCCGCGAAACAACCTGCGATGGAACGCGGCCGTATGCGCTCCGTTGTATGTGGATTGTCGCGTTGCCCCTGCCGGCCCGTTCCGGTAGACAGGCCTCGACCAACGATCATCCGGGCACCATGAGCATAGCCGATACCATCCGCCGGACATTCGTTCCGATACGTCACGAAGGCTATCCCTTCATCGCCGCTTTCGCAGCGGTGGCCGTGTTCCTGGGCTTCTTCTCGACCTCACTTTTCTGGATCGGCACCATCCTCACCGGCTGGTGCGCCTATTTCTTCCGCGACCCCGAGCGCGTTGTGCCGACCGATGACGGGCTGGTGATCAGCCCCGCCGACGGCGTGGTTTCGGCCGTGGGGCCGGCGGTGCCGCCCGCGGAACTGGGCATGGGTAGCGGCGAGATGACCCGCATATCGGTCTTCATGAATGTCTTTTCCTGCCATGTGAACCGCGCGCCGGTGAGGGGGCGCATAACGCGGATCGAGCATCGTCCGGGCAAGTTCCTCAACGCCGAGCTCGACAAGGCAAGCACCGAGAACGAGCGCAACGGGCTGGTCATCGACAGTCCGAACGGTGCGGTCGCCGTCGTCCAGATCGCTGGCCTCGTGGCGCGGCGGATCCTGTGCTGGGCAGAGCCGCGCGAGAACATCGCCGTCGGCGAGCGCTTCGGCCTGATTCGATTCGGGTCCAGGGTGGACGTGTTCCTGCCGGCCGGCGCCGTGCCGAAAGTCGCGCTCGGGCAGACGGCCGTCGCCGGCGAAACCGTCATTGCCGATTTCAGTACACAGGCGGTTTCTCCGCTGGTTCGCACGGTCTGACGCCAGATGATCGCGCCCTTCCAGCCCTTCGAACCGCATGGCCGTGGCGGCCCACGCATTCGCGAGATCCCGCTGCGCGTGATCCTTCCCAATCTGGTCACGGTGCTTGCCATCTGCGCCGGCCTGTCCGGCATTCGCCTGGCCTTCGAACACCGTTTCGAGACGGCGGTTCTGATGGTGCTGGTGGCCGCCTTTCTCGACGGCATCGACGGCAGGCTGGCGCGCATGCTCAAGGCGACGTCCAAGTTCGGCGCGCAGATGGACTCGCTGGCCGACATCGTCAATTTCGGCGTTGCGCCGGCACTGGTGCTCTACGCTTTCCTGTTGGACCGGGCGGGTTCCTGGGGCTGGATCGCCGCGCTGATGTTCGCGATCGCCTGCGGGCTCAGGCTCGCCCGCTTCAACGTGCTCGACGACGACGCCGACCGCCCCGCTTGGCAGGGCGAGTATTTCGTGGGCGTTCCGGCTCCCGCCGGTGCAGGCATCGTACTGCTTCCGGTCTATCTGGTGTTCGCCGGCATCGCCGAGGTCGACCGCGCCTACGCCTTCTTCGCCGTCGGCTACACTATTCTGATCGCTTTCCTGCTGGTCAGCCGTCTTCCGGTTTATTCGGGCAAGGCGATGCACGTGTCGCGGGACAAGGTACTGCCGGCAATCCTCTGCGCCGTACTCTACGTTCTTTTGCTCGCCACCTTCTCCTGGCAGACGCTGACGGCCTCGGCGGTCGCCTATCTTCTTTTCCTGCCCCTCAGCGCGCGCGCCTATTCGCGCCGCGCCGCGAGAGAGGCCGTCTTTGGCGATTGATCAGGCCGCGGCCTCGATGCCGAGTTGCGCGACAGCGATTCGCCGCGCTCCGATATAGTCGGTCTTGCCGGAGCCCAGCAGTGGAAGTTCCGGCACCTTGACGATGTCGTTAGGAATGGCGAGTTCCGGCGCGCCGGCTTGCTTGCCGGCCACGCGCAGCGCCTCCGGTTCGGCCTCCTGAGCCGTGGTCACCAGCACGATCCGTTCGCCGCGCCGCTTGTCCGGCACCGAGACGACCGCATGCCGCGCCTCCGGCCATAGCTTTTCCACCAGCATCTCGACGGCGCCCAGCGAAACCATCTCGCCGGCGATCTTGGCGAAGCGCTTGGCCCGGCCGCGTATGGTGACGAAACCGTCCTTGTCGAAGGAGATGATGTCGCCGGTGTCGTGCCAGCCGTTCTCCAGTCTTTGCACCTCGCCCGGGCGTTCGGCCGTCATGTATCCGAGCATCACATTGGGGCCGCGGATCCACAGCCGCCCGCCCTGGGTGACGCCTTCGACCTCCTGCAGGCGTGCGACGATTCCCGGCAGCAGCCTGCCTACCGTGCCGTCGCGGCCGTGCGTGGCGGTGTTGACGGCCACGACGGGGGACGCTTCCGTCACGCCGTAGCCTTCGACGATGTCGGCTCCAAATCGGTCGCGCCACACGCGGCGGGTTTCCTCCTTCACCGCTTCGGCGCCGGCCACCAGCAGCCGGACGCTGGAAAAATCGTCATCCTTGGCGGTGCGGGCGTAAGAGGCGAGGAAGCTGTCGGTACCGAACATCACTGTTGGCCGGACCTTGGCCGCCGCCTTCGGGATGAGCTTGTAATGCAGCGGCGAGGGGTAGAGGAACAGCGGTACGCCGGCGATAAGCGGCAGGATGACGCCGCCCAGAAGCCCGAAGGAGTGGAAGACGGGCAGCACATTCATCAGCTTGTCGTCGGCGCCGAAGGCAATGCGCGCCTCGGCCTGCCGGGCATTGAAGTTGAGGTTGGTGCCCGTGAGCACGACGGCCCGGGGCGAACCCTCAGCGCCCGACGTGAACAGGATGACGGCCGGCCTTGAGGCGTCCTGCCTCCCGATCGGGCGCCGCCACAGCAGGGCCGCCGCCGCCTTGTCGAAAAGGTCGGCTTTCTCCCGCAGGTCTTCCAGCCATACCACGCGGGCGCCGCCGGTCTCGATCGCCGCCACGATGTCCTGAAGGTTGGCCTTATCGACGAAGGCGCGGGACGAATAGACGATGCGGACCGAGGCGGTGCGCACAGCGGCCGTAACATTGGCCGGCCCCGCCGTATAGTTCAGCATGGTGGCGACGCGCCCGGCCGACAGTAGGCCGAGCAGCGCCATCACGAAGCCGTTGCCGTTCGGCAGCATCAGCCCGACGGACTGGCCGTCATGGCTTTCGGCCGCGAAGCGTCCGCCGAGCAGGCGCGCGCCCATCAGGACCTGACGATAGGTCATGCCGCCCGAGATGACGTCCTCAACCGACTGTCGCGAGGCGCCGACCCGATCCGCGGCGTCGCGCACCGCCAGGAAGAGCGGCCGGTCGGGCCGCAGCGAGGCGATGCGCGCCTCGGCGAGACGATCGAACAGCGCATTGGATTGCGTGGAGGCCGCGACGCCGGCTGCGTCCATGAGTTGGCGGATGCTCATCCCCTCGCAGGCGCTGATCGTCAGCTTCGGGAACAGCCGCCTCGGCGCCTTTTCCTTGGGCGTCAGCGAGAAGGGCAGGGAACGCGCTCCGCCGACCACGATCGGCACGATGCGCGCATCCGCCTTGGCCGCGATCCGAGACACCGCGCGGAATAGGCGGAAGGTGCGCAGGTCGGGCTCGACCTCGTCGGGCAGATAGACCGCCAGCCGCCCGCCACCGCGCAGGACGCGAACCAGCCGGCGGCTGACGAAGACGTGTTCGGGATTGAAGGCGATGGTGCGGGCGAGTTCGCGGAACGGCTCGAGCCACGCCGCCCGCGCCGAGTGGTCGTCGAGGATATGCAGCGTCTGTTCCGGCAGGAGCGCGAGCATGAGCGCCGGGTCGAGCCGCGACTGGTGCACGACGGCATACACGACAGGCGTTTGCGTGCTACGGGCCGCCCGCACGGCGCGGTCGTCGATGCGGTAAATCAGCTTCAGCGGCGCGTAGAGAAAGGCCTGCCGCATGCCGAGGTCGAGCCGAAACCTGGCCAGCAGCGCCAGCGTCAGCCACGCAACCGCCACGCAAAGCAGAACCGCACCGGTCAGGATCATGCCGCACCTCCCAATGCTGTCAGTCGCGCAGCCCTTGCGTCCGCTGCCAGGCGGATCCTAGCGCCTCGATCGGT
>JAEUMA010000330.1 GCA_016793565.1 Rhizobiaceae bacterium | reverse complement strand
GCCGAGATCACCGCCGCAAGCTCCAGTTCGGTCACGCCGGCGCGCGCAATGGCCAGCGCCTGGGCAAGGGCGCGCTCGGTCGATGCCGCTGCTTCCCGCAGAAGCCCGATCTCGGCCGCATCCTTGATTGACCGGGCGCGTCGAAATGCCTTTTCAGTCTCGGCGGCATCTATGGTGGCCAGCTGCGAAAGGCCGGCGGTCGGCTCGGTCCCTTCCACGGCGACGGGCGCCCTTCCGCCCCCGATCGCATCGAGCGCGGCCTGGACCGCGTCTTCGAAATTCTCGAAGCGCCGGAACTCCTCGAGCCCGCCGGCCCGGTCCTGGTCGGCAAAGAAGAAGGTGCGGTAGCCGTAGTAGCGCAGATTTCCGTCGCCGCTTTCGGTGGCCGCCCAGGCATCGGCCGCGGGGCCGACGAGAATCCAGTTTTTGCGGTCGAAGACGACGGCGATGCGCAGGCCGGGATCGGTGTCGTAACCCATGCTACGGTAGCCACCGCAGTAGACGACGGCTGCGGGCGAGGTTGCCACGACCACCGCATCGGCGATGCCGATGATGTCGTGCACCCTGAGCCGATGGGCTCTTGCCAGCGCGGCAAGATCGGTCATCCGGCTACGGCTCCAGCGGGTTGAACTCGCCGACGAATTCGTTCTGCGCGCCCGGATAGCTGAGCTTCACCCACGTCACCGGCATGTCGTCGGCCCAGGTCTGCCGCAGCGACACCAGAAGCGGAGATTTTTCCGCGATCTCAAGCAGCTTCGCCTGCGCGGCCGTTGCCGCGTCGGCCCGAATCGCGTGGCGAAGCCGGGTGCAGGGGAGCCGCGCAAGCAGCCAGGTGTTTGGCGCTTCCGCCTCGAAATCCGCGGTGACCGCGTCCGGTGCGGCAGCGAGGCTGATGTAGCGATCCTCGAGCACCTCTGGCTTCCCGAAGCCGCAATGCGCGGCCTTGATGGCCAGAATCGGCGTGCCCTTAGCAACCACCGGCCAAAACGAGGTCGTCTCACCGGCCTTGACCTGCCGGCTCTGCAGCACCTTGTAGCTGTAGGCTCGCCCCTTTCCTTCGATGTCCTTCCGCACATCAAGGAAGCCCAAAACGGCGTGGCTTTCCGTCGTGCGGGCGACATGCGTGCCGTGCTTGCGGCGCCGTTCCAGAAGCCCGGCTTCCGTCAGCTTGGAAAGCGCCTTGCTGACCGTCGCCCGCGTGGTCGAAAACGTCTCCATCAGGCTGTGTTCGGACGGGACGCGGTGCCCCGACGGCCAGCGGCCGCTCATGATCTCGGTTCGCACGGCCCGCTCTATCTGCTTGAACAGCGGACCTTGGCCGTCGAGCGACAGTCCCTTACTGTCCGGTGGAGGCTCTATTCGAGATTCCGAGTGCATCAGGAGCCTGCGATTGAATCAACGACGACGCTAAAGCATCCACCTGTTTTGTCTAGTCATTTTGGTCCCGGCCTTCGGACTTTTTCTCACATTGGGGCGTGTTGGTCGCGCAGCGTGATGTGGCACCTTGCTCCTGGGAAGTGGTACGATCCACGAGCGTCGAACCCTTGGCAGTTTCTCCCGGCGGCTCTCGAGCGTTTTGAAATCGCAACTGAGATCGGCCAACTCGACCTGCGCCTCTTCGAAGTCGTCAGTCGATTGTGCGTGATGAATGAGGGAAAGTAAGATCGCGATCGCATGATCATCCAGCCGTTCCGTTTAGGAAAGGGAACTGGAACAATGGCGATGTCTCGGGCGGCACGATGGAGCGGCCGGCGCTGCAGCGCCTTCTGCAGGATGTTCGGGAGCGGCGT
>JAEUMA010000321.1 GCA_016793565.1 Rhizobiaceae bacterium | reverse complement strand
GGCGAGGCGTCGGGCCGCGACTGGATCGGCCTTCGCACCACGGACGACAGCGTGCTGAAGTCGGTCAGCCGGGTGCCGCTGTTCGGCGGCTTCTTCGGTCTAGCCCTCCTGATGCTGGCGATGGGTGCGATGTGGTACCGCGAGGGACGGTAGCTGACGGGAGGATGCCGGCTATTCCTCCGGCTCGGTGGTGAACATCAGCGGATAGCCTTTTGCGCGGCCCGCATCGGTAGCCCGCACGGCCTTGGTCTCGGCCACGTCCTTCGGAAAGACCGCGACCACGCACACCCCGCGACGATGCGCCGTGATCATGACCCGGTGAGCCTGGTCCTCGCTCATGCTGAACTCCGCCTTGAGGACGGTGACGACGAATTCGCGCGGCGTGAAATCGTCGTTGAGCAGGATGACCTTGTGCAGCTTAGGCCGTTCAAGCTTCGGCTTGGCTTTGACGCGGGGTTTTGTGATCAGGTCATCGGACATCGCCATGTCCTCCAAGCCGACAGCGGCGGGAGCGCCGTAGGCGCAGCGCTCTAGAGCCGACCGCCGCGCCGGTCAAACCACATCGGCGTGAGCGGTCGGCAATGGCGGACCCTGCCAATGTCGCCCATGGCACAGGTGACGGCGCGCATGAACGTCCCGTTGCGCTTGCCACCGACCCAAAATGGTGTTTGGTTCGGTGCACCTTTAAGCGGCACAACAATAAAACGCGCCGCCAAAGAACAGGGTAACGGGAGAATAGCATGCTGAACTTGAAGAGAATTGCAGGCGCTCTTGCGCTTTCATCCATCCTGGCTGCCACTGCGGCCTCCGCCGCCGAGCCGGAAAGCTGCAAGGTCGTGCGTCTTTCGGATGTCGGCTGGACGGACATCCAGGCGACCACGGGCATCGCGTCGGTGCTTCTGACGGCGCTGGGCTATGAGCCGCAGGTCATCCAGCTTTCGGTGCCGGTGACCTACGCCTCGTTGAAGAACAACGACCTCGACGTCTTCCTCGGCAACTGGATGCCGTCGATGACCAACGACATCAAGGACTACACCGCCGAGGGCTCCGTCGAGACCATCGGCACCAACCTCGAAGGCGCCGGCTACGGCATCGTCGTGCCGAACTACGTTGCCGAGGGCGGCGTCAAGACGCTGACCGACATCGGCAAGTTCAAGGACAAGTTCGACGGCAAGATCTATGGCATCGAGGCGGGCAACGACGGCAACCGCATCATCCTCGACATGATCTCCAAGCCGGAGAACAATCTTGCGGGCTTCGAACTGGTCGAGTCGTCGGAAGCCGGCATGCTGACTCAGGCAGAGCAGGCGATCAAGGACGGCCAGTGGATCGCCTTCCTCGGCTGGACGCCGCATCCGGTGATGGGCGCCATGCCGATCACCTATCTGGACGGCATGGGCGATTCCGGCTTCGGCGCGGCGACCGTGCTGACCAATACCCGCAAGGGGTTCGTCGCGGCCTGCCCCAACGCCGGCAAGTTCATCGGCAACCTCAAGTTCAACCTGGCGCGGGAAGGCGAGATCATGGACGCCATCCTGAAGGGCGCCGACGCCAACACCGATGCCACCGACTGGCTGAAGAAGAACCCGGACGCGGTGAAGCCCTGGCTGGACGGCGTCACGACGTTCGACGGTGGCGACGCGGCCGCGGCTGTGAAGGCCGCGCTGGAAGGCTGATACGAG
>JAEUMA010000264.1 GCA_016793565.1 Rhizobiaceae bacterium | reverse complement strand
CGCAAGATAAAGAGAAGGCCGCTCCGCAAGGTTGCAGGAAAGGCCGAGCGCCTGCACATGCGCCTTGAGGTTGGCGAGCGCCAGGCGCGAGCGGCGCCAGGCGCGCTCGGCCTTCTCGCGGCCGACGATATGGACCAGTTTCGTCAGCGGCTGGTCGATTTCGTACTGCACCAGCGCCGTCGTCGCCGGGGTCGAGCCCTTCATCGGCCCGCGCCGGTCTATCGCCACGACGTCATGGCCGTCTGCTGAGAGCGCCTCGGCGATCATCGCGCCGCTGATACCCATGCCGACGACGCAGACGTCGCACTTTATGTCCCGCTTCAGTGTGGCCGCAGGCACGCGCGGCGCGCCGTAGGCCATCCAGACCGGGCGGCCGGTGCGCAGGTCGAGCTTGCGGCTCAAGACAGCCTCGCGGCGCCGACGCGCGACATCAGCCAATCCACCCCGCGAGCTCACGGCGGGACAGCGCCTCGATCACCGCCATGCCCTCGTCGCTGGCATTGAGGCAGGGAATGTGGGCGAAGCGTTCACCGCCCGCGTGGAGAAAGATCTCGCGAACCTCGCCGTCGATTTCTTCCAGCGTCTCGATGCAGTCGGCCGAAAAGCCCGGATTGACGATCGCGATACGCTTCACGCCCTCGGAAGCCAGCCGCTCCGCTGTCCTGTCGGTGTAGGGCTGCAGCCATTCCTGTGCGCCGAAGCGCGACTGGAAGGTGGTGATCAGCCTTCGCTCGTCCCAGCTGAGCCGCTCGCGCAGCAGCCGCGTCGTTTTCAGACAGTGGCAATGATAAGGGTCGCCCTTTTCGAAATAGGCCTTCGGGATGCCGTGAAAGGAGGCCAGGACCACTTCCGGCTCGAAGTCGAGCCTTGCCAGGTGTCCAAGCAAGGAGGCGGCGAGCGCCTCGATGTAGACGGGTTCGTCATAGTAGGGCGGCACCGTTCGGACCGAAGGCTGATCTCGCATCTTCATCAGGGCGCGAAACAGCTGGTCGTTGGCGGTGGCGGTAGTGGTGGCCGAATATTGCGGATAGAGCGGAAAGGCCACGATGCGGCCGCAGCCCTGGGCGTGCAACCTGTCGACGGCGCCGCGGATCGACGGGCTGCCATAGCGCATGCCCCACTCGACGCGGATACGGTCGTCTGCGGCAAACGCCGCCGTCAGCCTGTCGGCCTGCTCGCGCGAAATCGTGCGCAACGGAGATTCGTCCCGCTCGCGGTTCCAGATCTTCGCATAATTGGCGCCGGATCTGCGCGGCCGCGTGTTGAGCACGATGCCGTAGAGGATCGGGTACCAGACGAGGCGGGGCAGTTCGATGACGCGCGGGTCGGAAAGAAACTCGCGCAGATAGCGCCACATCGAGCCGAAGTCGGTCCCGTCCGGCGTGCCGAGATTGACGAGAAGCACGCCGACGCGGCGCGGTTGCACGGGCGGATGGCCGGCAGGAAGTGGCTTCGCATGGCCATCGGCGGCATCGATTGGGCTTTGGATGTTCAAGGCTGCTCCCCGTTCATCCGTCACATCTAGCCGCCCCAACGGCGATTTCAATGTCGCGTGCGGCCGCACCCGGGCGGGCCGGATGCGGCCGGCTTACTTTCTGCTCAACCTGCGGGCGGGATCTTCAGCGTCGCTCCGACCGGGATGTGGCGCGGACGATACGGGTTGGCGTCGGCGATCAGCTTCCACTTCATGCCGTCGCCGAACACCTTCTGCGCGATATCCCAGTAGGTGTCGCCGGCCACCACGAGATGGGTCGACCCCGCGGCAGGTGCCGGAGCGGGCTCGGCTGCTGGGGCGGGTTGGGTCGTGGTGGCTTGCGCGGCGGGCTCTGCAGCCGTCGTGGAGGCGGGTGCCGCCGGCTCTACGGAGGGCGCCGTCCCGGCAATTTCGCTCGACGCGGCGGGCAGCGGCGGCGTCACCGGCTCAGCCGCCGGGGCGGCAGTTTCGGTTGCGGCGGCTGGAGCTTCCGCTGCTGGCGCATCGGCCGCCGGCATGGCAGCAGCGGCCAATTCGGTGATGCGGCCGTCGATCTTGGCGGCGTAGGGGCGGTTGGCGGCAAGATAGTCCGCCACGACCTGCTCCAAGCTCGGACCGTAGTCATAGGCGTTCTTGGCATTGGAGGCGAACAGCTTGTAACCGTCGCCGCCCTGCCGGACATAGTTGTTGGTGGCGACGAGATAGTCCTTGGTCGGGTCGATCGGCACCCAGGCGCCGTTCTCCATCACTTCGACTGACTTGATGCGGCCTTCGTTGGGGGCCACGGACTTGTCGAAGGAATACTTCAGGCCGGCGACCTGCGGGAACTTGCCCTTCACCTCCTCGATCTCGCTGACGCCGCCTTCCAGCGACGCGACGAGATCCTTGCCGGAGATCTGGAAGGTCGCCAGCGTATTCTGGAACGGCAGCACCGTCAGGACTTCACCCATGGTGACCGGGCCCTGGTCGATCGAGGCGCGCAGGCCGCCGCCGTTTTGGATGACGATCTCCACGCCCTGGCCCTTGACCCGGTCCAGCACGGCGTCGGCCACCAGATTTCCCATCTCGCACTCACGCGTGCGGCAGTTGTCACGACTGCCGTCGATCGGCGTGGCGGCCTCCGAGACCTGCCTGTTTTTCAGTTCCTCGATCGGCGCGGCAAGTTCCTTGATGCGGGCCAGGGCGGCCTCGTCCTGCTTGACGGAAGCATCGAGGAAAATCGGGTTGCCGGAGGCTTCCTTGACCACGCCATTGTCGTCGAAGACGACCTTGAAGTCGCCGAGATACTTCGAATAGGACGCTGCCTGGGTGACGGGCACCTTGTAGCCGTCAGGGTTGTCGACCATCGTCGGATAGGGGCCCTCGGCCTTCTCGTCGGTATTCGACAGCAGCGAGTGGGAGTGGCCGCCGACCACCACGTCGACGCCGGGGATCTTGGCGATCATCTCCTTGTCGCGCGGATAGCCGACATGGGTGAGCGCGATGATCTTGTTCACGCCTTGCGCCTTCAGCTTCTCCACCTCGGCGGTGATGGTCTTGATGTCGTCCTCGATGGCGATGTTGGGGCCGGGAGAGGCGATCTCGGGCGTATCGGTGGTGACCGCGCCGATGATGCCGATCTTCTGGCCGCCGACTTCGAGCACGATGGACGGCTTGATGCGATCGCCGACCTTGGATTGCGCATTCGGCTGGACGTTCGCCGAAAGGACGGGGAACTGAACCTTCTCCAGGAACGGAACCAGCGCATCCTCGCCGTCGTCGAACTCGTGATTGCCGACGGTCATGGCGTCAAACTTCATCTGGTTCAGGAACTCGGCTTCGACCGCGCCCTTGTAGGTTGTATAGAACAGCGAGCCCTGGAAATTGTCGCCGCCGTTCAGCAGGAGGACGTTCTGCCCTTCGAGCGCCTTGCGTGCGTCGGCGATGGCGGTGAGCAGCCGCGCCGCGCCGCCGATGCACTCGCCCTTGGTTTCTTCCTCCGCCGAACAGGTCGATTCGTATTTGTTGTTGCCCTCGATCCGGCTGTGCCAGTCGTTGATGTGCAGGATGTTCAGCGTGTAGTCGGCAAATGACGTGCCGGCCGACATCGCCAGCGTGGACGCCGACAGCGCGGCGATGACAGCGAATTTTCTCATGGCCCGGTCTCCCTGAAAGCACCGCGACGAAACCTACCGTGCTTCATTGACGGTACTGTTTCACGGTCTGAGGTCATGTTCCCATCGGCGCAATGCCGATGCAAGCCGAATCCGGACTACGGAAGCGGGCTAACCGGGAGCAGGGTGAACGGCGCCTAGCCTCAGGCCGGGCCGATCGGGCGCCGCGTCAGCACGAACTGCTGACCCGCCGAACTGGTGCAGTTCAACTGCGCGCTGCCGATGAGCGCGCAATTGACGGCACTCGTCGTCTGCCGGATTCGGGAGACGACGGTGATCTCGACCGTCTTGGGGTCGATCATGCGGTAAGTGCCGTCGGCGAGTTTGCTGCCCGTGTCGGTAGCCACGGTCTCGAAGGCGCCGCCGTTAAAGCGCGAGATCGCCACGCCGTCCGTGCTGATCCATTCGCCCTCGACACCCACGGGAGCATTGGCGGAGGGGCCTTGACTGGGGGGCGAGGACACGCAAGCCGCCGCGAGCATGGAAAGCCCGAAAACGGCAGCAGCACCCTGACTGCGGGAAAGAATGCCCATCGGCGCGAATCCTCTCGTGATGCCCTCAGTCAATCGCCCGATTTGCCGGCGAATGCAAGACGACGACGCATTGCCGACAAATCGCGCCGGTCAACGCACCAGTATATTGCGGAACTGCCACGGGTCCTTGCGGTCGATGTCCTCGGGGAACAGGCCGGGCCGGCTGTCGAGCGGCGTCCAGTCGGTGTAATAGCCCCGCACCGGTCCGAGATACTGCCCCTGCACTTCGAGGCAGCGGCGATAGTCGATCTCGTCGGTCTCGACGATGCCGGCGCTCGGGTTTTCCAGCGCCCAGACCATGCCGGCGAGTACGGCCGAGGTGACCTGCAGGCCGGTGGCGTTCTGGTAGGGCGCCAGTTCGCGGGCCTCCTCGAGCGAAAGCTGCGAGCCGTACCAGTAGGCGTTGCGGTCGTGGCCGTAGAGGAGTACGCCGAGTTCGTCGACGCCGTCGACCAGCTCGTCCTGGTCCAGCACATGATGCACCGCCTGCGCCTTGCCTGCGGCTCCGAACATCTCATGCAGCGACAAGACGGCATCGTTACAGGGGTGATAGGCGTAGTGGCAGGTCGGGCGGTACTTCACCTCGCCCTTCTTGCCGCGAACGGTGAAATAGTCGGCGATCGAAATAGCCTCGTTGTGCGTAACCAGGAAGCCGTACTGGGAGCCTGGCGTCGGGCACCATGTGCGCACGCGGGTGTTCGCGCCTGGCTGGTCGAGATAGATCCCCGCGCCGCAGCCTTCCTTGTGTCCGTGGGCGTTCTTGGGCATCCATTTCTCATGCGTGCCCCAGCCGAGTTCGGCCGGCTGCAGACCCTCCGATATGAAGCCCTCGACCGACCAGGTGTTCCAGAACACGTTCATCGGCTTCGGGTTCTTGGTCCGCTGGGTGTCGCGCTCGGCGATGTGTATGCCCTTCACGCCCGCTTTCTTCATCAGCCGGGCCCAGCCCTCGCGGTCATCGGGGCCGGGTTCCTGGAAATCGAGCTTGAGGTCGGTGGCGAGGTTCACCAGCGCTCTCTTCACGAACCAAGAGACCATGCCGGGGTTGGCGCCGCAGCAGGAAATGGCGGTCGTGCCGCCGGGATTCTTGGCCTTCTCCGTGCGTACGGTCTCGCGCAGAGCGTAGTTGGTGCGGGCTTCGTTGCCGGCGTCGTTGTCGAAATAGAAGCCGAGCCAAGGCTCCACCACGGTGTCGATATAGAGCACGCCCAGCTTGCGGCAGAGGCGCATCAGATCGAGGGAGGAGGTGTCGACCGACAGGTTGACGCAGAAACCCTGGCCCTTGCCCTCGGTGAGCAGCGGGGTCAGCAGTTTCTTGAAGTTCTTCTTGGTGACGCCCTGCTGCAGGAACCGTATCCCGCGCTCATCGAGCAACGCGCGATCCTCGTCGCGGGGGTCGAGAACGATCATGCGCTTGCGGTCGAACTTGAAATGTCTTTCGATCAGCGGGAGTGTTCCCCTGCCGATCGAGCCGAAGCCGATCATCACGATCGGGCCTGTGATTTCGCCGTAGACGTTCCAGTTCTCGGTCGCCATCGCGTCAGCCAATCTTTTCAACTCCTAGATAGACATCGATCCGGCGGCTTAATCACAGATCGCTGTCACAATAAAGACGAATCCGGAACCGCCTCAATCGCCGGCGGCGATCTCTTCGAGCAGCGCCACCAGCCGGTCGCGGTCGGCCGTCAGGCCCTTGTAGTCGAGCTGGACGGTTTCCAGGCCGTCGAGCTGACGGGCGAACGAGGCCGCGATGCTGCGGCGTTCGGGATGGCGCATGAGCTGCATCAACGGGTCGAGATAGATTCTGATCGTGAAGAGGATGTCGCCGCTCGAGGGCAACTTGCGCAAAGTCTGGCGTTCGACGCGGATGAAGGCGTGCGCGGGAATGTCGCCATCGGGAAACTTGGAAGGACGCTCCGTCGCACGGCGGATCTGCTGGGCGCTGCCGAACGGCCTGTAGAGTTCGCCGCCGGCCTGCACCGACCAGTTCCACCGCTGCACAGGCTGCTCGACCAGCAGCTTGTCGAAGATACGATTGATGAGTTCGGCGGTGCGCGTGCCGGGGCCGAAGCCAGGGACCGGCGCATGGATGCCCTGCATCGGCAGGCCGAATTTTTCCGTCAGCGACCAGTGCGACGGAAAGCAGAGCGAGCCGGCGACCAGCCGCCAGCCGCTGTCGCCGCGCCGCATGAGGATCAGATCCTCGGCGACCAGCCGCGCGGCGGCGCGCAGCGGCGGCAGGGCGCGCATCTCGTCGATGGTCAGGGCGGGGTGACCGGAGATGGCCAGGCCCTTGCATTCGCCGCGGAATCGCTCGGGGAAACGGCGCGGCAAGTGGATACGCAGCAGGTCGAGCACTTCCTGCTGCGCCGTCTCGGTGCCGGGCTCGGCGACAAACACCTGGTCCAGATGCTCGGCCTCGATACGCCGTTTCTCGCGCAACTGTGCGTCGTAGCTGGCGTCGACCTCGATCCAGTCGGACAGCTCCAGCGGCTTCAGGCCGATGGTGAAGGGCTTCGACGAATCGTCGAAGGGGGTCGGCGAGGCATAGTTCATCGCAAGCGTCCGAGATCCGCCGTCACTTTGCCGACGGACTATAGGCGGAAGGGCCGGCGGCCATCAATCGAGTGCCCCGTAATCACGGCTGCCGGGTGGCCCTCACGCGGTCGCGACCTCGGTTGACAATCGCGCTTCGATCAGCCCGCGCAGCGAGTTGCCGACGAACAAGCGCCGCGCCGCATGCAGATCGCGCGGCGTGAGCACAGACTCGACCGCGCGGCCGACCCGCAGCATCTCGCCGCGCAGCACGCCCGGCAGCAGGCCGCAGGCAAGAGCAGGCGTGCGCAGCGGGCCGCCGTCGGCCATGTCCGCGAAGATGTTGGTGATCGTGCCCTCGCAGGTCTCGCCGCGTTCGTTGAGCAGGATCACCTCGTCGGCGGCGTCCTGGCGGAACTCGGCCCGCGCTTCGGCGTAGAGCTCCCGGCGCGAGGTCTTGTGGCGCAAGAGCGGGTCAAGGGAGGCAAGCCGCGTCGCCGCGATAGCCAATTTCCAGACGCTGCCGTCCGGGAGCGGGCGAAACGGCTCTGCTGTGACCTTGGCTTGGCCGTCGCGCGACAGCGAAAGACGCACGCGCCTCGGCTCCGGCGAACCGGCGGCATTCTCCAGGGCCGTGCGCAGCATGGCCGGGTCGGCGGCGAAGCCTAGCGCCGCGGCCGATCGCAGCATCCGCTCGACGTGCAGCGAACCGCGCAGGAAGCCGCCTGCCGGTTCCCAGCGCAGCGTCTCGATCAGTTCGAAATCGGGCTGGTCCCCGTCGCGAACCGGGCCTTCAGCAGACACTCGGCATATTCCTCCGCCGCGGTTGAATCGAACACCACGCCGCCGCCGACATTGTAGACCGCTTCGCCGCCGGCAAAGAGCGACAGGGTGCGGATGGCGACGGAAAAGCGCATGGTGGAATCCGGCGCAACCCAGCCGATGGCGCCGCAATAGGCTTCGCGCGGCGCCGTTTCGAGCTCGCGCAGGATCTCCATCGCGCGGATCTTTGGCGCGCCGGTGATCGAGCCGCAGGGAAACAGCGCCGCCAGAATGGCCTGCAGCGTGAGGTCCGGCCGCAGCTTGGCGCGTACGCGGCTCACCATCTGGTGAACGGTTGGGTAGGTCTCGATCCGGAACAGTTCGGGGACGTCCAGCGTGCCCACCTCGCTGATCAGGGATATGTCGTTGCGCAGCAGGTCGACGATCATGCGGTTTTCCGCCTGGTTCTTCTCGTCGTTGCGCAAAAACTTCTTCTGCTGGTCGTCTTCCTCCCGGGTCGCGCCGCGTGGCGCCGTTCCCTTCATCGGATGCGCCTCGATGAATCCCGCCCGGTCGACCTGGAAGAAGAGTTCCGGCGAGCGCGACAGGACGATCGGCTCGCCGAGCGACACCAGGGCGCCGTAGCGCACGGGCTGCCGCTCGACCAGCGCATCGAATGCGGCCAGCGGATCGCCTGTCCACTGCGCGCTGAGGGGGAAGGTGAGGTTCGCCTGGTAGCAGTCGCCTTCGCGCAGGTGTCGGTGCAGCCTGTCGAAGCGGTGCTCGTAGTCGGTGAGCGACCAGGTGGCGCGGGCGTCGAAGATGGGCCCGTTGGTGGCCGGCACTTCCCGCGGCGACAAGCCGCCGATCGCCGGCGGGTCGAAGGCGCCGAGACACAGCAGCGGCGTGCGCCGGCCCGGCGGCAGCAGCGGGCGCAGCTTCGGCTCCAGCAGGTATCCGGCCTCGTAGGACAGGTACCCGGCCAGCCAGCGGCCCGCTTTGCGCAGCTCTTCCACCTCGGAAAGAGCTGCGAAAAAGCCCGGCGCGTCGTTGGCCACCAGCACATGCGAGGGACGCTCGAACAGCATCTCCCGGCCGCCGAGATCGTCGCGGAAGAGGACGAAGGGAGAGCCGGTCATGGCCGCGGACGCAAAGCGCTGCCGGCTGGCTTCACTCCAGCCCTTCCAACTCGTCGATCAGCCCGCTGATCACCGACAGGCCGGCTTTCCAGAACCCCGGGTCCGAGGCGTCGAGCCCGAACGGCTTCAGCAGTTCGGAATGATGCTTGGTGCCGCCCGCGCGCAGCATGGCGAAATACTTGTCCTGGAAGCCGCGCTCGGCGTTCTGATAGACCGCGAAGAGCGAGTTCACCAGGCAGTCGCCGAAAGCGTAGGCGTAGACGTAGAAGGGCGAGTGGATGAAGTGGGGGATATAGGCCCAGAAGGTCTCGTAGCCCTCGCGCAGCCGGATAGCCGGCCCCAGGCTCTCCGCCTGGACCTCCAGCCAGAACTGGCCGACGCGGTCGGCGGTGAGTTCGCCGTTGCGGCGCTCGGTGTGAACCTTGCGCTCGAATTCGTAGAAGGCGATCTGGCGCACGACCGTGTTGATCATGTCCTCGACCTTCTGCGCCAGCATCGCCTTGCGCTCGCGCGGGTCGGTGGTTCGGGCGAGGAGCGAGCGGAAGGTGAGCATCTCGCCGAACACCGAGGCGGTCTCGGCCAAGGTGAGCGGCGTCGGGGCCATCAGCGCGCCCTGCCGGCCGGCGAGCAGGGCCTTGCGCTGCGCCTTGTCGGAGGTCTCGGCGATCAGCTTGCGGAAGGTCAGCATCTCGCCGAAGACGGAAGCGGTTTCCGCCAGCGTCAGCGGCGT
>JAEUMA010000260.1 GCA_016793565.1 Rhizobiaceae bacterium | reverse complement strand
GCGGCGGACAGGCTCTGCGGGTTCAATCGCGGCATGTGGTTCAATCCTTCGGCCCGACGGCGGACTGTTCCTGGTCGATGAGCGCACCGGTCATGGGTTCCGAGGCAGGTGACAGAAGGAACAGCGCGAGCCGCGCTATGTCCTCCGGCACCAGCAGTCGGCCGAAGGGCTGCTGCGCGGCCTGCTGCGGCAGCCAGTCCGGCCCCTTGCCGAGGGTGTCGGCATGCATCACGCGCTCGGCCGGCGTGTCGGTCCAGCCGACATTGATGCCGTTGATGCGGATACGGTCGAATCGGTGGGCATGCGCCGCGTTCCTGGTCAGCAGCGCCAGCGCCGCCTTGGTGGATGCATAGACCGCGAGGTCGGTCGCGCCGCCATGGACGTTCATCGACAGGATGTTGACGATGCTACCGGGGCTTTTGCGCCGGCGCATGTCGGCGATCGCCTTCTGCATCAGGAAGAACGGGGCGCGCGCGTTGACGGCGTACAGGCGATCCCAGAGTTCCGGCTTGGCTTCGGCGACCGAACCGCGGTCGGTGAGGCCGGCGGCATTGACAAGCGCGTCGATGCGGCCGAACCGCTCAAGGGCGGCATCGGCGATGCGCTGCGGCGCATCCTGGGCGCTCAGGTCGCCGACGACAAGGTGGGCATTGGCGCCCATGGCCTCGACTTCCGCCACCACGGCCTGCCCGCGCGCTTCGTCGCGGCCGCAGACGACGATGCCCTCGGCGCCGTTGCCGGCGGCCTCAAGCGCGATGGCGCGCCCGACCCCCTGCGTGGAGCCGGTCACAATCAACGCCATGCCGGCCAGGGAGAGGTTCATCGCTGCGCAACTCGATTTTCATTTCAGAAAAAATAGAAAATCGCTTCCGGAAGGTCAAGCGCAAGCATCTGCTCCAGCATGCCATGGCAGGCGGTATGCGTCGGAATGGCAGTTCAGGCGGTATGCGTCGGAATAGCAGTTCAGGCGTAGGCCGATTCCTTGGCGACCAGCGACAGCGTCCAGCGGTCGCGATAGGACTGCCGCAGCGTGCGCAGCCTCGTACTGCCATGGACTATGTTGCCGGTGCCGTCGATCACCGACACTTCCAAGCCTCGCACCAGCGGTTCGATACGGCGCGCCAGCCAGTCGTTCTTCCGCAACTCGCCGTCGGACGGCTCGTCCCAGTCGATGAAACCGACTTCGTCATTGCGGTTGGCGCGGATGATAAGCCGTATATTCTCGATTGCTAATATCTTTTCTTCGAAGTCTTTGACTTTCATCTGGAATCCTCCCCAGGCTCCCATTGCGAAGATGGGGGCGCGGGAAAGGCGTGTCAACTTCCGTGACGGTCTGATTTCGAATGTGATGCCGCAGATCCGGGGTGATTCCTATCAGGCGCGGCGGTAGAGAAAGTAGCGGTCGAGGGGCACGGAAGGCGGCAGCGGCAGCGACAGCAGGGCCGGATGCTCCAGCGGCAGGCCGCTGGCGACCAGCCCGCCGGGCGCCGCGAGGTCGGCCGACAGCGTCGGCAGCCAGGTCAGCGTGACGGCGTCCTTGTCGGCGTAGCCGGTGCCGATATCAGCATGGACCAGCGCCGCGCCGATGCCGGCGAAGCGCGCCGCCGTCTCGCGGATTTCGCCGAGCACCAGATCGTCGAGCCCCGGCATGGAACTCGCATGCGCGCCGAGCGCGCGGTCGAACGCCACGATGCGCCGGCCGGGCAGGCGCTCGCGCAGATGATCGAAGGTACGGCCGTTGCCGAGCCCGAGCTCCATCACTGGGCCGTCTAGCGACTGCACTTCGGCGGCGATATGGTCGATCAGGTCGCGCTGGGCGGTCAGCCGGCGAATGAAGCTGTCGAGGCGGCTCATGATGTCCTTCGGGCGAGCGGAGCGGCCGTCATCCGCCTTCGCGCGCCCGATGGCAAGCGATTTCGACGCGGCCCGGCAGCGCCGGATGCCGCCCGCATCTACTGCATGAACCAGCCATGGCTGACCACCAGCGACTGGCCGGTGAGCACGTTGGATTTCGCCGCCGCGAAGTAGAGCACGGCATCGGCGACGTCGTCCGTGGTGGTGAATTCGCCGTCCACGGTGTCCTTGAGCATCACGGTCTTCACAACCTGTTCCTCGGTGATGCCGAGTTCCCTCGCCTGCTCTGGAATCTGCTTCTCCACCAGCGGTGTGCGCACGAAGCCGGGGCACACCACATTGGCGGTCACGTTGTGCTCCGCGCCTTCCTTGGCCAGCACCTTGGCCAGGCCGATCAGCCCGTGCTTGGCGGTGACGTAGGGTGCCTTCAGTTTCGAGGCCTCCTTGGAATGCACCGAACCCATGTAGACGACGCGGCCATAGTTCGCCGCATACATGTATTTCAGACAGGCCCTGGTCGTCAGGAACGCGCCGTCGAGATGGATCGACAAGAGCTTCTTCCAGTCGGCGAAGGGGAAGTCGACCAGCGGCTTGACGATCTGGATGCCGGCATTGCTGACGAGGATGTCGACCTTGCCGTACTTCGCCACGACGTCGGCGACGCCCTTGTTGACCTGGTCCTCGTCGGTGACGTTCATGGCCACGGCGAAGGCGTCGCCGCCCTTGGCCTTGATCTCGTCGGCGGTGGCCTGGGCGGCATCGAGGTTGAGGTCGGCGATCACAGGCGTCGCGCCCTCGGCGGCGAAGCGGGTGGCGATCTCCTTGCCGATGCCGCTCGCCGCGCCGGTGACGATGGCAATCCTTTTGTCAAATCGGGACATGACAAATCCTTTCCTGGATGAACGATCAATCCTGCTGGAGATAGTCGTAGACGACCTCGCCGAGCCCCAGCGTTAGGTCGGCGATGTAGTGGCTGGCGGAAACGACCTCGCGTACCGGCAGCCGGGCGACGTCGCACATTGCGTGCTCGAAGAGCTGCAGCGCCGCCGGGCCCGACCACGCGCCCTTCAGCGTCACGTCCTCCATGTAGTAGCGGACCAGCTCGCAGATGCGCGGCGTGGCGTCCACATGCGGGATGATCTTGATCATGAAGGCCGGCTTGGCCATGGCCTTGGCCAGCGGCGCGAGATCCATCTCGCGGTGCTTGTAGCCCATGGTCGCCGCCACGCACAGGATCGAGCCGTAATGCAGCGTTCCGACCAGGGTCTCCTGCTCGTGGCGGAGCTTCGGCGTTGCGAGCTTCTTGGGAAAGCCCCAGATCTCGCGCCCGCCGGCAATCGGCGAATTGTCGTCGAGATACATGGCGTGCACGTAGCCGCCTTCCTGCACCTCGCCGTTGGGCGCGGTGAAGCGCACGGGGATAACCTGGCCCGTCTCGGTGTAGTCGCCGAAGCCAGTCGAGTCCGGCATGCGGATGAACTCGTAGCTCACCGTGTCGCCCAGCGGCTCCAGCGGCTCGGGCACGACGGCACGCAGGACTTCGGGGTCTGTACGATAGCTGATGACCACGAATTCCCGATTGTAGAACTTGTACGGCGGCTTCGGGTAGGCCGGGTCGTTCAGCGGCATGGCGAACGCCTTGGCGCGGACATCTGCTATCTTCATGACGGGCCCCTTCAATCGATGCGTGCCACCGATGTTGCACTGCAAAATCTATAGGCGCGGAATGCGACGGGCGTTAGGGCCTGTACACTTCAATTTGCCGCGACCATGCGGATTTCGTTGGGGCAGTCGTACCGTCGGCCAGGCGGCGCGGCAATGCGGGGTCAGCCGCGCCAGGTCGCTGCCTCGATCGAGGCCGGTTTCATCTCGATCGAAAAGCCGGGCAACTTCGGCGGCATATAGGCCGCGTTCTCGATCACGCAGGGTTCTACGAAATGCTCGTGCAGGTGATCGACATATTCGATCACGCGGCCGTCCTTGGTGCCTGAGACTACGACATAGTCGATCATCGACAGGTGCTGGACATATTCGCACAGGCCGACGCCGCCGGCGTGCGGCCACACCGGCAGCCCGAACTTCGCCGCCATCAGCAGTACCGACAGCACTTCGTTGAGGCCGCCCATGCGGCAGGCGTCGATCTGGACGATATCGATCGCACCGCCGGCGATCATCTGTTTGAAGACGATGCGGTTCTGGCACATTTCACCGGTGGCCACCTTCACCGGGGCGACGGCCTGGCGGATGGCGCGGTGGCCGGCGATGTCGTCGGGGCTGGTCGGCTCCTCGATGAAATAGGGCTTGGCGAAGGCGAGTTTGTTCACCCAGTCGATCGCCTGACCGACCTCCCACACCTGGTTGGCGTCGATCATCATCTTGCGGTCCGGACCGAGCACCTCGCGCGCTATCGCGAGGCGGCGGATATCGTCGGCAAGGTCGCGGCCGACCTTCATCTTGACGTGGGTGAAGCCGGCATCTACCGCCTCCTGGCAGAGGCGGCGCAGCTTCTCGTCGGGATAGCCGAGCCAGCCGGCCGAGGTGGTGTAGCAGGCATAGCCTTCGCGCTCGAGCGTGGCGATGCGCGCCTTCTTGCCCGGCTCGGCCTTGCGCAGGATCGCCAGCGCCTCGTCAGGCGTGATCGCGTCGGTCAGGTAGCGGAAGTCGACGATCTTGACGATGTCCTCCGGGCTCATCTCGGCAACCAGCCGCCACACCGGCTTGCCGGCTTCCTTCGCCCACAGGTCCCACACCGCATTGACGACGGCGCCGGTGGCAAGGTGCATCGCGCCCTTGTCCGGCCCGATCCAGCGAAGCTGGCTGTCGCTGGTGACGTGGCGCCAGAAGCGCCCCGGGTCCGCTTTCACCCAGTCGAGGTCGAGCCCGACCACCAGATGGCGCATAGCCTCGATGGCATGGCAGACGATGTCGTTGCCGCGCCCGATGGTGAAGGTGAGCCCGTGCCCGGCCAGACCCGTGTCCGTTTCGAGCACGACATAGGCCGCCGAATAGTCCGGGTCGGGGTTCATGGCGTCGGAGCCGTCGAGGCTCTGCGACGTCGGGAAGCGCAGATCGTGCGCGATGAGGCCGGTGATGCGGGTCATGGTCGCGCTTCCCTTGGCGTGGACGCCGGCGTCAGCAGACCCAGCCGCCGTCGATGACATAGGCGACGCCGGTCGTGTAGCTGGCGCCGGCAAGATATACGGCGAGGTCGGCGATCTCCTCCGGCGTGCCCAGCCGCCCCATTGGCTGGCGCGAGATGAAGGCGGCGCGCGCGGCATCGTAGTCGCCCTGCGCTCGCATGCGGTCCTGCAGCGAGGGGCTCTCGACCGTGCCGGGGCAGATGCAGTTGCAGCGGATGCCCTTGCCGACATAGTCGGCCGCGACCGCCTTGGTCAGGCCGATCACCGCCGCCTTGCTGGTGCCGTAGGCGAAGCGGTTGGGCACGCCCTTCACGCTGGAAGCCACCGAGGCCATGTTGACGATCGAGCCCTCGCCGCGCTCCAGCATGCCCGGAAGGACGGCGCGGATTGTGCGCACCATCGAGCGCACGTTGAGATCGAAGGCGAAGTCGAGGTCGCCGTCCTTCATCTCCAGGATCGAGCCGGCGTGAACGAACCCCGCGCAGTTGAACAGCACG
>JAEUMA010000238.1 GCA_016793565.1 Rhizobiaceae bacterium | reverse complement strand
CCAGACGGCGCGAAAGTTGCCGCCGGCTATATCACCCTGAAGAACGACGGAAACGAAGCCGATCGACTGGTCTCTGCCACCGGCGAGATCGCCGGCAAGACAGAGGTTCACGAGATGGCTGTCGGCGCCGACGGTGTCATGACCATGCGGCCGGTCGAGGGCGGCATCGAGATCCCTGCAGGCGCGACGGTCGAGCTGAAGCCCGGCGGCTTCCACGTCATGTTCATGAACCTCAAGCAGGGCGTGAAGGAGGGCGAGACCTTCAACGGCACGTTGACCTTCGAGAAAGCCGGTACGGTGGATGTGGAGTTCGAAGTCCAGGCGATCGGAGGCACGTCCGGACACGACGACCATGGTGGTTGAAGCCAAGGACTGGCGCAAACGGCTCATCGCGTCGGCAATCCTGGCCGGTCTTGTCTTCGGCGGCCTGGGAGCCGGGCTGGCTCTTGGGCTTTTCGGTACGTCGGCGGAGCAAACCGTCGAAATCGGCGGTCCGTTTACGCTGACCGACCAGACGGGAGCAAGGCTCACGGATGCCGACCTGCGCGGAAAGCCCTTCACGGTGTTCTTCGGCTTCACTCATTGTCCCGAGGTTTGTCCGACGACGCTCTGGGAGATGTCGGAAGCACTGAAAGCCTTGGGACCTGACGCCGACAAGCTACGTGTGCTGTTCGTCTCGGTCGACCCGACGCGCGATACGCCGGATGTGCTGTCGCGCTACATCCGGTCTTTCGACAATAGGATCGTCGGACTGACGGGAAGCGAGGCTGAGATCGCTGCCGTCGGCAAGGCCTACCGCGCCTATTGGGAGAAAGTCCCCACCGAGGACGGCGACTATACCATGAACCACACCGCCTCGATCTTCATGATGGATGCGGACGGTCGGTTCGTCGGGACGATCGCCTATGAGGAGCAGGCCGACGTGCGCCTCGCCAAGCTGCAGCGCCTGATCGCCGGATCGTAAAGTCCTTTGCCAATCGTGGCTGGCCCCCCGGGCCGGCCCGACGAAATCCAAACCTCATCGCCGGGCGCCATGCGGCTGCACTCATGTGCTGCCCGACATTGCCCGAAGCTGATGCGACTGCCGTGCACGGCATGCACGGACTGAACCATTGCCGCCAGCATGTTTGCCGGCGGTGCAAAGACCCAGCCGGTGGGGTGCCGGTACATTCCAAGGAGAAGAACTTATGCTCAAAAGACTTATGCTCGTGTTGGCCGCGACGGCTGTCGCCGCGCCCGCTCTGGCCCACGTTTCGCTTGAGAAGGGTGAAGCGCCAGTCGGCTCGACCTACAAGGCTGTGTTCCGTGTGCCGCATGGCTGCGAGGGTACGCCGACGAATGCCGTGCGCGTTCAGATTCCGGAAGGGGTCATCGCGGTCAAGCCAATGCCGAAGGTTGGCTGGACGCTGGAAAAGGTCAAGGGCAAGTTCGAGAAGACCTACGACTACTACGGCACGCCGATGAGCGAAGGCGTCAAGGAAATCGTGTGGAGCGGCGGCAATCTCGGCGACGACGAGTATGACGAGTTCGTGCTTCGCGGTTTCATCACGCCGGACCTGAAAGTCGGCGATATGCTCTACTTCCCAGTGGTGCAGGAGTGCCCCGAAGGTAAGGTCGAGCGCTGGATCGAAGTCCCGGCAGCGGGCCAGTCGAGCGACGACCTCGAACTCCCCGCTCCGGGCATCAAGCTCCTCGAGAAGGCCGGCGGCCACTGATTGCAACATCTGGCGGCGCATCGATGGATGCGCCGCCAGCACCCGTCTTTTGAG
>JAEUMA010000230.1 GCA_016793565.1 Rhizobiaceae bacterium | reverse complement strand
AAAGGCAAGGGCGGCAAGGACGATGACGATGATCGCGACCGGTGAGGTTCGGTCGAGGGGATCACGATGAACTCCGCGCTCCTTCGCACCCCGGTCGGCCGCGCCGCATGACAAAAGTCTACGTCTCGACGGTCATCCCAGCGCCGGCGGCCGAGGTGTGGAAGATCGTCCGCAATTTCAACGGCCTGCCGTCGTGGACGCCGTTCGTCGCGGAAAGCCGCATCGAGCACAACGCCCCGCCGGACCAGATCGGCTGCATCCGCAACTTTTCGCTGCGTAACGGCGGGCGCATTCGCGAGCGGCTGCTGGCGCTGTCCGATTACGACATGTCCTGCACCTACGCGATCCTCGAAAGCCCGATGCCGCTGACCGACTACATCGCGACGCTGTCGCTGACGCCGGTGACCGACGGCAACGCCACCTTCGCGGAATGGCAGGCCGAGTTCGACTGCGCCCCGGAGCGCGAGGCCGCGCTGGTGCGCGACATCGGCACCGGCGTCTTCCAGGCCGGGCTCACCGCGCTGAAGCAGCGCTTCGGCCGCTGATCGCGGCATGGTGCAGGTCCGCCAGACCACGATCGTCGATGCGCCCGTGGACGAGGTCTGGCGCGTCCTGCGCGATTTCAACGGCCATGACCGCTGGCACCCCGCGGTCGCTGCAAGCGAGATCGAGCACGGCGACCCGTCGGACCTGATCGGCGCCGTGCGGCACTTCCGCCTCGCCGACGGCGGCGAACTGCGCGAGCAGCTGCTGTCGCTCTCCGACCGTGACCGTTCCTTTTCGTACTGCATCCTGGAGGCGCCGTTCCCGCTGATGGGCTATGTCGCGCATGTGCGGCTGAAACCCGTCACCGACGGCGACCGCACCTTCTGGGAATGGCGCTCGGAGTTTTCTCCGCCGGCCGAGAGCCGGGCTGCGCTGGAAAAGCTGGTTCGCGAGGGCATTTACTTAGCCGGCTTTGCAGCGATCCGAAGGCTGTTCGGCGGGCAGCGTGGATCGGCGGCGGTGCCCCCACCCCTTACCCATCCCCACAAGGGGGAGGGGGACCACCGCGTCGCGCTTGGCGCTCGCGACGTTGGGCACCGGGCGGGAGAAGCCCTTCCAGCATTCAGCGGCGGCAGTACCACCGCCCTCGCAGAAGGTAACGCTGAGGTATTTAGGCAAGATGGCACAGGCCCGGGACGGTCCCCCTCCCCCTTGTGGGGATGGGTAGGAGGCGCGGGTACAGAAGCTGGCCACCATTCGCCGACCACGACCGAACGCACCCGCGCGATCCTGGTCGAGCGCTATGGCGGGCCGGAGGTGCTGCAACTCAAGGAGATCGCCCTGCCGCCGCCGGGTCCGGGCGAGGTGCGCATCCGCCACACGATCGTCGGCGTGAACTTCATCGACGTATACTGCCGCACCGGCTATTTCGACCTGTTGAAGCCGCCGGGCGTGCCGGGCATGGAGGCGGCGGGTGTCGTCGAGGCTGTCGGCGAAAACGTCGACGGCATGGAGCCCGGCGACCGCGTCGCCTATGCCTGCCCGCCGGTCGGCGCCTATGCGGAGCGCCGCAACATGGCGCCAGACCTTCTGGTGCGCTTGTCGCCCGACATCCCAGACGAACTCGCGGCGGCGAGTCTGCTCAAGGGCGTCTCGGCAAGCTTTTTGCTGCATGACGTGTTCCCGGTACGCTCCGGTCAGATCGTGCTGGTGCACGCGGCGGCGGGCGGCGTCGGCCAGCTGCTGGTGCAATGGGCGAGCGCGCTCGGCGCCACCGTCATCGCCACGGTCTCGACCGAAGACAAGGCCGCGCTCGCCGGACGGCTCGGCGCCCAGCATGCCATCGTCCACGGTCGCGAAAATTTTGCCGACGCGGTGATGCGCATCACCGGCGGGCGCGGCGCCGACGTGGTCTACGACGCGGTCGGTAACGACACCTTTGCGGGATCGCTGGCGTCGCTCGCCGTGCGCGGCCATCTGGTGAGTTTTGGCCAGGCGTCCGGGCCCGTCGGCAACTGGGACATCGGCCGCTTCTCGTCGAAATCGATCACCGTGTCACGGCCCAACTACGGTCACTACACCGACACCCCCGAGAAGCTCGGGCCGCATGTCGAGCGCTTTTTCGCGGCGGTGAGGCATGGCCTTGTTCGAGTGGAGCCGCCTCGCCGCTATCCGCTCGTCAACGCCGCCGATGCGCATCGCGACCTGGAGTCGCGGCGCACCACCGGCTCGCTTGTGCTGGTGGTTTGATCATTCCAAGTGCCGTCATCGTCGGCACGAGCCCGAGGATGACGGCAGCCCGTCCAATCCTCTCCGTCAGGCCCACTCGCCCTTGCGGAACACCGGCACCGAACTTCCGTCCGGCTTGACGCCGTCGATGTCGATCTCGCCAGAGCCGATCATCCAGTCGATGTGGATGAAGCTCTTGTTGCCGCCCTGCGCGGCGATCTGCTCAGGCGTGAGGTCGGAGCCGTTCACGAAGCACTTGGAATAGCACTGGCCGAGCGCGATGTGGCTCGCCGCATTCTCGTCGAACAGCGTGTTGTAGAACAGGATACCGCTCTTCGAGATCGGCGAGGAGTGCGGCACCAGCGCCACCTCGCCCAGGCGGCGGGCGCCTTCGTCTGTCTCGAGAACCTTCTGCAGCACCGCTTCCCCGCGCGAGGCGGACGCCTCGACGATGCGGCCTTCCTCGAAGCGCACCGAAATGCCGTCGATCAGCGTGCCCTGGTAGGATAGCGGCTTGGTGCTGACCACGCGGCCGTCCACGCGGCGCGCATGCGGCGTAGTGAAGACCTCCTCGGTCGGGATGTTGGCATTGCAGGTGATGCCATTCTTCGCGGTCGAGGCGCCGCCCTGCCATTCATGTCCGTCCGCCAGCCCGATGGTCAGCTCCGTGCCCGGCCCCGAATAGCGCAACGCCGCAAAGCGCTGGCCGTTGAGCCACTCGGTGCGCCGGTGGAGGGCGGCGTTGTGCTCGGCCCAGGCGGCGACGGGATCGTCCCGGTCGACCCGCGAGGCCGCGAAGATGGCCTCCGCCAGCTTGGCGACGGCGAGGTCGCTCGGCTCGCCCGGGAACATCAGTTCGGCCCAGGCGGTTCCGGGAAAGGCGATGATATTCCAGTTGATGTCGAAGCCGGCGATCTTTTCCAGTGCCGGCTGGTAGGCGATCGAATTGGCCTTATTGGCGCGCGCGACCTTGGCAGGATCCTCGCCAGACAGCAGCATCGGGTTGTCGCCGACGATGGCGAGCCGCGCCGTGTTGGCGTCGAAGGCTTTTGCCACGCCCTCATAGAGCCAGCCGGGCGCGCGGTCGAAGCTGGCGTCGGCGCCGTGGCGGTAGCGCGCCAGCGTAATCTGCTCGTCGGACAGGATGGGCGTCACCAGGCCGGCGCCAGCCTTGTAGGCGTGTTCGGCTATGCGCCTGACGAGCGGCAGCGCGGCCGCCGGCGCGGTGAGGAACAGATCCTGGCCCGGCTGGAGCCCCAGCCCCACCTTGACGGCCACTTCTGCCAGCCTGTCGAGCTTGGCGGGGTCGATGGCGGGCTGGATCGGGCGGCTGATATTCATGGTCGGGTACCTCGGCGTTTCGCTTCGATATAGTCTCTCCGTCGCGCGGACAAAACACCTTTCGCCCGAAATCAGCCCGTTCCGGCGACGACATCGGTCGGCACACTCAGCGTCTGTAGAGCACCGACCGGCCTGCCCTCGATAGCGCCGAGCACGGCGCGCGCCAGTTCCGAACCCGCCAGGCGCACGTCTTCGTTCACCACATGCAGCTGGGGACGAAAGAGATGTAGCAGCCGGGACGGCTGCTTGGAGACGATGTCCACATCCGTGCCGACGGTGAGGCCGGCATCCTCGATACCGGCCACCAGCGCGAAGGTCGCTCCGCCGCTGCCGCTGACGAAGCCGTCGGGGCGGATCGGGCGACGCATGAGCTGTTCGGCGCGCGCGCGGATGTCGTCGATCGAATGGTCGACCGTGACGGAGGTGAACGGCACCTCGCCGAGCCCTGCCTCCATCACCGCCTCGGCGAAGCCGTCGCGCATATGGTGGTAGTAGGAGAGGTTGGACGGTGGAGCGAGCAAGGCCAGCCGCCGCCGTCCGAGCTCCACCAGCCTGCGCACCGCCGCCCCCGCGAAGGCGTGGTTGTCGAAGTCGTGAAACGGATGCTCGATGCCCATGGCGGTCCGCCCATGGGTGGCGAACGGAAAGCCGCGGTCGCGCATGTAGCGGACGCGGCTGTCATTGGGCTCGGTCCGGGAGATGATGATGCCGTCGGCAGAGCCGGTCTCGACGATGTAGCGCACCGGCTCCAGCGGATCGTTGCTGCGCGAATAGGGCGTCACGATCAGGTGGTAGGGCGTAGCCGCCAGCTCCTCGGAAATGCCGTAGATCATGTCGGAGACGAAGCCGCCGACCTGCTCCTCCGTATTCAGCACCAGGCTGATGACGTTGGTCTTGCCTGTGCGCAGGCGCACGCCGGCGCGGTTCGGCCGATAGCCGACCTGACGGGCGACGAGCTGGACGCGCCGCCTTGTCTCCTCGCCGATGTCCGGCGCATCCTTCAGCGCGCGCGAGACCGTGGTCACGCCGAGCCCGGTCATGAAGGCGATCGTCTTCAG
>JAEUMA010000218.1 GCA_016793565.1 Rhizobiaceae bacterium | reverse complement strand
CGTTGGAACTGGTTCCGCCGAAAGGCGGATGAAAAAGGAACGCGGTGAGGCTCAAGCCGAATCCGCGACTGCCCCCGCAACTGTAACCGTTGAGCCGATTCCCGCATGTGCCACTGAGGACGCCCCGGCGACCTTGGGAAGGCGGGGGAAAGGCGATGACGCGGAAGTCAGGAGACCTGCCTGTTCCGGTCACCTTTGCTCGGTCACGGGGTGTGGCCAGGCGCGGTCGTCCGTTGCGGTGACATTCTAGAAGTGTTGCCGCAAGCCGGAATTGGCCGATGGATTCGTACTGTCTGATTGTCGACCTGCCACCTTTCCGTCTGCGGTTCTCGAAATCGTGGGGCGATTTTGATCGCTCCCCCGCATGATGGGGCAGACAATGTACAGACAATTCGCGGCAGCCGGCCGGCTGGCGCTCGGCTTGGTTGCGGCCGCTTCGGACAGGCAGCGGATCCATATGACGGTTCGACGATCAATCTGGACCAGATCCTCGTCACCGACGGGCTGACACCTGTCGAGCAGGAGAAGTCCGGACGAGCCTTCACGGTGCTCACCGGACAACAGCTGCAGCAGAACCAGGTCCGCTACGTGGCCGACGCGCTCCGGCTGGTGCCGGGCTTTTCCGTCTCTCGAAGCGGCTCCTATGGCGGGTTGACGCAAGTGCGTGTCCGCGGTGCGGAGGCGAACCACCTGCTGGTTATGGTCGATGGCGTCGACGCCAGCGAGACCTCCAGCGGAGAATTCGACTTCGGCAGCCTGATCGTGGACGACATCGAAAGAATCGAGGTCATGCGTGGCGCTCAGAGCACTTTCTGGGGCGCCAACGCGCTGGCCGGCGTCGTCAACATCATCACCAAGCGCGGCATGCGCGACGGCGTGCAAGGCGGCGTGCGCAGCGAACTCGGCACCGACGGCACGGTGCTCGCAGCCGCGGGCGTGCGCGGCGGCGGGACAAACTACGACGTCGCTCTATCGGGAGCGTTCCGCCAGAGTGACGGCTACAATATCTCGGATTTCGGCTCGGAGAAGGACGGCGACCGCAATGCCACCGTGAATGGCAACTTCAACCTGTTCAACGGCTTCACGGCGACAGCGACATACACCTATGTCGATGCCAGCGAGCAGACCGTGGCCGACGGTCCGAGGTTGGCCGAGGTCCGCCGCCCCAAGCATTCGGGCCCTCTGATTGCTGCCTATGTGTTCTACGAAGATCGAGCCCGCGTGTTCGGCGAACTCGTCTACGACGGGAAGGCGGAAGATTTCGCCTTCGTTCCTTCACTGCCGCCGCGGGTAACGCTCGGCAGCTACACGCTCGTCAATGTCGGTGGCAGCTTCAAGTTCAACGAGAACCTGGAGGCCTTCGGGCGCGTCGAGAACCTGTTCGACGAGGAGTATGAAGAGGTGTTCGGCTACAACACACCGGGTCGCTCCGCCTTCGTCGGTCTCAAGCGAACTTTCTAGGAGAGGCCGATGCGAGCGGTGATGTGGAAGGGCCTTGCGGTCGCCGCGGCGACCGTCGCGGCGGGCATTGCGAGGGCGGAGAACCCGCCCTCGCGCGTTGTTTCCATGAACCTTTGCACCGACGAGCTCGCCATGATGATCGCGGGGGAAGGCCAGCTGCACTCCGTCTCGCATCTGGCGTTCGATCCGACGGGTCGGCGATGGCCCAACAGGCCGAGGCCTACGTTCCAAACCACGGGCTGGCAGAGGAGATCTTCCTGATGCAGCCTGATCTCATCATTGCCGGCACTTACATGACGCGCACGACGGTAGCACTGCTCCGGCGTCTGGGCTTTCTGGTCGAGGAATTTGTGCCGGAATCCTCCTTCGCCGACGTCCGGGCCAACATGCTGAAGATGGGCGAAATCCTTGGCAGGTCGGAGCGTGCGGCGGAACTCGTCACCGCTTTCGACAAGGAACTCGCCGTGCTGCAGTCACTGCCGCTGCAGGATGCGACGGTCGCGCTCTATTTCGCAAACAGTTACACGTCCGGTGAGGGTACGCTGGTCGACGCGGTGGTCGAGGCATCGGGACTTTCCAACCTTGCCGTCAGGCTCGGCCTCGCCGGCACCACCCGGCTGCCGCTCGAACTTCTGATCGCCGGCGCTCCGAACGTGATCGTCGGCGAGGCCGGACGTGATCGTCGGCGGGGCCGGACGCTTCGATAGGCCGTCGCTCGCCGAGCAGAACTTTTCTCATCCCGCCTACCTCGCCTTGGCTGAAGCAATCCGGGCTGTATCGATCCCCGTGCAGCACACGATCTGTGGCGGGCCGTTCACGATCGAGGCGGCGCGCATGCTTCGGCAACAGGCGCAGTCTTTACCGGGTGACAGCCGGTGAGCGAGCAGACACCTTATCGCTGCGTTCTCGCCGGGCTTGCGGCGATGACGGCAGTGCTTTTCCTGCTGTCACTGACGGTAGCGCCGGCGGCGATAGCCTTCGGCGACAGCCTGGCGGCGCTGTTTTCGACCGACGGCGACGCGGTTGCGCTCATCATGCGCGAGATACGCCTGCCCCGCGCCCTTCTCGGCTTGACGATCGGCGCCACCCTTGGCCTGTCCGGCGCGGCGCTTCAGGGCTTCCTGCGCAACCCGCTCGCCGAACCCGGCCTTCTCGGCATCAGTGCCTCGGCCTCACTCGGCGCCGTGATCGCCATCTACACAGGACTGGCCGCGTCGGTTCCGCTCGGTCTGCCAATCGCAGCGCTCGCGGCCGCGTCGCTCGCCGTCCTGGCCCTACAGGCGATCGCCGGCTCGGCAAGCCGGAGGCTTTCGGTCATCCTGGCCGGCGTAGCGCTTTCCGCCTAGCCGGAGCGCTGACCTCGCTCGCGCTGAACCAGTCGCCCAATCCCTTCGCGGCGCTGGAGATCATGTTCTGGATGCTCGGCTCGCTCACCGACCGCTCCATGGTGCATGTCTGGCTAGCCACACCGTTCATGCTCGTCGGATGGATCATGCTGCTTGCCGTCGGCCGCAGTCTCGACGCGCTGACTTTGGGTGCTGACGCCGCCGCCAGCATGGGCGTCAGTCTGCGCAAGACCCAGGTCGTCGCCGTCTTCGGCACAGCCGCCTCGGTCGGTGCGGCAACGGCCGTGGCAGGGGCGATCGGCTTCGTCGGCCTGGTCGTGCCGCACCTGCTGCGACCCTTCGCCGGAGCCGTTCCTTCGCGCCTTCTTCCGGCCAGCGCGCTCGGCGGTGCATCCATGCTTCTCGCCGCCGACATACTGGTGCGTCTCGTCGCACCTGGCCGCGACCTCAAGCTCGGCGTTCTGACGGCACTCGTCGGCGCGCCCTTCTTCTTCTGGCTCGTCTACCGTTCCCGCGGGCAGCTGCAATGAACCTGCTGGCAATGACCGACGTGTCTGTTTCGCTTGGCGACCGGCCGGTGCTGCGCGGAATCACGCTTTGCGTGGGCGCGGGCGAATTTGTCGGCCTGATCGGCCCGAACGGCGCCGGAAAGTCGACCCTGCTTCGGACTGCGATCGGACTGCTTCCGGCATCGGGCTCGGTCCATCTTGGTGGCGTCGCACTTGCGGACCTTCATAGCCGGCAACGCGCGCGCAACGCCGCCTATCTCGCAGGATCGCGAGGTCGCCTGGCCGGTTACGGTGGAGCGACTCGTCGCTGTCGGCCGCGAGACGGCGCGGCCCCGCTTTCTCGCACTCGACGCGGCCGATCGTGAAGCCATAGAAGACGCAATGGCATGGGTCGACGTCGCGGGAATGCGCGCGAGCCGCGCGACCGAACTGTCCGGTGGAGAGCGGGCACGTGTGCTGATCGCCCGCGCACTCGCCCAGCAGGCGCCACTCCTTCTCGCCGACGAGCCGACGGCCGGCCTCGATCCCGCCCACCAGATCGCTCTGATGCAGACCTTTCGCGATCTGGCCGTGACGCGCGGGGTATCGTCGCCTCGACGCACGACCTCGGCCTGGCTGCCCGCTGGTGCAGCCGGCTGATCCTCCTGGAAAACGGGCGCGTAACGGTCGACGGGACGCCCGCCGAGGTGCTGACGGCGCAGTATCTCGAGCGCGTCTATGGCGTTCGCGCCCATGTCGCCGAAATCGAGGGTGGGCTTGTCGTGCAGCCGATCGATCTCGTGCGCAGCAAAGAAGGATTCTCAGCTTGACCGACGCGATGGACCTCATCCTCGATCACCTCGACGACTGGCACACCGGCTGGAGCATGGGCACCTTTGGCGCCGTCGCCGAGTTCCACCGCGACGCATGCGAACCGCTGATCTCGGAACGAAGAGAGCGATCGACAAGGGCGACCGACCGGGGTGCGATCCGCTTCGATCGCTTGGCGGTATCGCGCCTTCGCCCGGTCGCCTACGAGATGTTGAGCCCGAAGGCCGGACGGTGGAACCAGGGCGTAACGCTCTGCATGGCAGCAGGCGACGCCGCCCGCTCATGTCGGTCGGTCCTCACCGAACTAGGGGCGGCGATCCTGTTCGACATGGGCTTGTCGCCGCCGCAATGCGATTTTTGCATCCGCATCGGCGATGCCGCGCTTCTGTCCCTCCTGCGGGCCAATTTGGGCCGGTCGCTTTTCGAGGCGGAAAACCCCGCCATGCCCGCCATCCTGGCCGCCCATCCGCACCGTGTCGCGCTGACCGCCGCGGGCCGGGTGGAAGTTTTCCAGAAGATCGGCGGGCCCGATACCGGCGGTGTTTCGCCCGCCGGCCCCCACACCCATGTGCTGCCGAAGCTCTTGAGAACCGGGCGTACGCACTCGGCCAATATGCCGGTCCCGTCCAACCTGGTGCCAGTCGCCTTCATGCATCTACCTGGTGGCCTTGTTGACACTGCGTTCGACCTGGACCGCCACGAGCGCTTCCAGACCCTTCTGCGCCGGTGGGGCAATCAGGATCTCCATTCATTCA
>JAEUMA010000217.1 GCA_016793565.1 Rhizobiaceae bacterium | reverse complement strand
GGCCACGGCTGCGAGCTCGAAGCCTCGTTCCAGCTCGCCACCCGGCCCGAACTGGTGAAGATGGACAAGCTCAAGGGCGCCAAATACGGCCCGGTCGGCTGGGACCTCGTCGCTCCGACCAACCCCACCCGCACCTATATGCGCCGGCCGCGACCGGAAGCCGGCCATGCTGCGATCTTCGGCGATCCGACGGTCGCAAGCGCCGAGATGGGGCAGAAGTCCATCGACATCATCGTCGATGTTCTGGAGGAAACCTTCCGCAACCTGCAAGGCTCCTACGCCGACCGACCGGCGAAGAAGGATTGAACCGTCTCAGGGCTGCCGCGGATGCCAGCCGAGCTCGACGGAGAGCTGATGCGTCATCATCAGCAGCGCCTCCTTGAGCTCGTCCATGGCGGCCTGGTCGCGCGCCAGCTTCTTCAGGTAGACGAAGCAGATGCAGCCGACCACGCTGCCCTTGGCGCCGAACACCGGCGCGGCGATCGATCCGGTGAAGGTCTGCACGTCGCCTTCGGTCTGGGCGAAGCCGTCCGCGCGGATTTCCGCCAGCCTCTGCCGCAGCGCCGCCGCGTCCGTGATGGTTGCGGGCGTGAGCTGCTCTTGCGGCTGCGCCAGGTAGGACGCGACGAAATCGTCCGGCTCGTAGGCCAGCAGCACCAGCCCCTTCGAGCCGGCGTGAAGCGGGATGTGGTAGCCGTACTGCGCCTTGGAGATTTCCTGCACCTGCCGCTTCTCAGCGTGGATGACCACCGAATAGCTGCCGATCCGCTCGACCACCTGCACGTCGACGCCACGGATGTCGCGGTCCTTGGCGAGGTAGGAGATCGCCGCCTTCAGCATCTTGTTGTTGGCGAGATAGGACGAACCCAGATGCCACATGCGCGGCCCGATCTCGTAATGCGAGGTCTCCGGGTTCAGCATCAGGAACTGGGCTTTTTCCAGCTTCTTCACCGTGCGGTGCGCGGTCGCCCAGGGCAGGCCCATGTCGCGCATCACGTCAACGACGCGGCACGGGCGCGCCGCGATCAGGTCCAGCACGGCGAAGGAACGCTCGAGCCCCTGCTTGGCCTCGCCGGACTGCCCGTCCATCGCCGTCGGCTTGGCGCGGCCGGCCGCGACCTCCGCACTCTCGCTCGACCGCTGCGCCATCCCTGCCGTCTTCCCCATCGCGAGTCTTCTATGGTCTGTTCGCTGATTAGATATAGTATCCACTATTTCGATAGTTGGCCAGCCGCCGGCAAGCGGGCGCAGGCAGGTGCGGCGTGAGCGAACCTCTATGGTCGATGGATGCGGTCATGCTGTCGCATCTTCTACGCAGCCGGGAGATAGCCCCGCAAGAGGTACTGGATTCGTTTGCCGGCCGCGTCGCGGCGGTCGACCCGGTCGTCAACGCGCTGCCGACGCTGTGTCTCGACCGCGCGCGAGACCGCATTGCCACCCGATCCGGACTTCCGGCGACCCTTCTGGGCGGCCTGCCGGTGCCGATCAAGGACTCCTATCCGGTCGAGGGGGTGCGCACGCCCTATGGTTCG
>JAEUMA010000182.1 GCA_016793565.1 Rhizobiaceae bacterium | reverse complement strand
GAATTCCGAATCCGCCTGCAAGCGCCGCCCCTCCCGGGAGCGCGTGCTGGAGAAGATGCAGGCCTTCATGGACAAGCTGGAGGCCTACTACGGACAGCGCCCGATCATCTACACAGCGCCGGACTTTTATCGGGACAACCTCAAGAGCGCATTCCTCGACTATCCGTTCTGGCTGCGGTCGGTGGCCGCGCATCCGTCCAAGGTCTATCCCGGGCGCAAATGGCTGTTCTGGCAATATTCGGGCTCGGGTCTCTCGCACGGCGTGAAGGGGCGGATCGATCTCAACGTGTTCAACGGCGACGAGCGGACCTGGCGCGCCTGGGCAAGCGGCCGCCAGATGGTGGCCGACGCGAACTGACACGCCGGCCGGTCGGCTCTCAGTTCGGGTTGAGCGTCATCGAGGTGCCGGTCGCCGCGACATTGAGGCCGATCTGGCCGGTCAGGCTGATCGGCTGCAGTATGATCGAGCCGGAGGTTCCGCCGATAAGGACATTGGCCCCTACGCCTGCGCCGACCGTGGCTTCGGCGGTGGCGCCGTCATAGACGCCGCCCAGCGAGCCGCGATGGTAGCCGGCCGTCGGTGCAAACACGGCCCACACCATCTTGCCGCGCGTTGTGAAGCCGAGATCGACGCCGAACTTGCGGATGGCGCCGCTGTAGTTTTCCGTGCGCCGGCTGCCGTTCGCCGACTTGAAGACGCAGTCGACTTCCTTGGCCGATCCCAGCACATAGCCGACGCCGCCGCCGATATCGCAGGACAGAGTGCCGATACGCACCCCGCCGCGATCGTCTGGCTCCTGATAGGCCTGTGTGTCGGCCGCGTGCGCGACGGAAGCGCCGAGCGCCAGCAGCGTTGCGGCAAAGATGGTCTTCATAACTTCACTCCTCATCGTGGTACTGAAAAAGCAGTCCTGGCCGCGAGGCGTGGACCGCTATGTGGGCGGAACGGTGACCGCGGGCGACTGGTTCCGGTGGCGGTGCCCGGTTCCCCCTGCCATGTTGCAATGCGGCAACGCTCCACCGTCGCCACGCCCGCGCTTCTGGCCTCTGGCCATCAAGGCTTTCCCGTGGATGAGATATCGAGCCGTCCGCCGATCACCTGCCATCTGTATCTGACGGTCGTCAGGCGAGGGTGCGAGACTTCCGTCGCCAGTCGCATCGCCGCTATCCCGCACCGGCCAAACCTGTAATATCCACCCTTCCGAAGCGGCAGGGTTTTTGGATGCGTGGATCTCCGACGTTGTTTGCAGCACTGGCGGCCGGAATTCTGGCGGCGACGGTCGCGCTTGCCGAACCGCTGACCCGCGAACAGGTGACGAATGCGCTGCCAAAGCTTCAGCAGATGGCCCAGAAGGCGGTCGACGATGGCGGCGTGCCGGGGCTTTCCATAGCGGTCGTTTTCCAAGACGAGCTGGTCTACCTCAAGGGTTTCGGCCTGCGTGAAGCCGGCAAATCGGATGTCGTCGACGGTGATACGGTCTTTCAAATCGCGTCGCTGTCGAAGCCGATTTCCTCCACCGTCGTTGCAGCGCTGGTGGGCGAGGGCCTTGTTTCCTGGGATTCCCGCATCGCCGAGCTGGATCCATCCTTCGCCTTGAAGGATGCCTATCCCACGCAGCAGCTTACCGTCCGTGACCTGTTCAACCACCGCAGCGGGCTCCCTGGCAGTGCCGGCGACGATCTCGAGGATATCGGCTACGGCCGCGAGGAAGTCATGCGCCGGCTGCGGCTGGTGACGCCGTCCTCGAGTTTCCGCGCCGGCTATTCTTATTCCAACGCAGGTATCAGTGTGGGTGCATTCGCCGTCGTGAAGCCGACCGGTAAGCGCTGGGAGGATGTCGCCGAGGAAAAGCTCTACAAACCGCTCGGCATGAGCGCGACGTCTTCGCGCTACGCGGATTTCGTCGGCCGCGCCAACCGCGCTGCGCTGCATATCGGCGGCGTCGGCAAATGGGAGGCCAAGCTGAAGCGCGACCCGAGCGTGCAGGCGCCGGCCGGCGGCGTCAGTTCGTCCGCGCGCGACCTGGCGCAATGGGTCAGGCTCGAACTCGCTGGCGGAAAATTCGACGGCAAGCCGATGATCGAGGCCGACGCGCTGGCCGCGACCCATGTGCCGCTGATGTCGCGCGGCAACAATCCGGTCAGCGGCGCGGCGTCCTTCTACGGTCTCGGCTGGAATGTTGAGTTCGGCCGTCACGGTCTGACCTGGGGCCATGCCGGCGCCTTCAGCGTCGGCGCACGCACGCTGGCGACGCTTTGGCCGGATGCCGATCTCGGCATCGTCATTCTTGCGAATGCCTT
>JAEUMA010000178.1 GCA_016793565.1 Rhizobiaceae bacterium | reverse complement strand
GCCGGACATGAACGCGTCACAGGCGCCCAGCACGTTGTACACCTCGATCGGAAAGCCCCGCCCGACGATGCCGTCCTCCAGATCGTCGGTTATCGCCCCGTCATAGACGATGCATCCCATAGGGCCGCGTTTCAGTACAATCACTGCGCCGCTCACCGCGCGGATCACCTTCAGCGCCGCCAGAAGGTCGTCCGCGCCCGAGGCTATCAGCACTTCCTCCTCAGTGCCGACGATCAGGTCGCAATCTGCCAGCACCGTGAGCAGATGCGCCGAAACCCTGTCGGACTTGATGTAGCGCTGCTCGCCCTGCGCATGGCCGGCGAGACCCCACAAATTTGGCCGGTAGTCGATGTCGAATACGATCTTCGTGCCGTTTTCGCGAGCGATCCGCATGGCCTTGCGCTGCGCGGCGTCCGTGTTCGGCCTGGCGAAATGCGTTCCTGTCACGACGATCGCACGTGCAGAGCGGATGAAGGCCGCGTCGATGTCGTCCTCGCACAGCGCCATGTCGGCACAGTTGTCGCGATAAAACAGCAGCGGAAACGTCTTGTCGTTCTCTACGGAGAGGATCGCCAGCGCGGTCAGCCGCGTCGGGTCGACGGTGATCCCGCGCGTCGACACACCCTCTCGCGCAAGCTGTTCGCGAATGAAGCCGCCAAGCTGCTCGGCACCGACGCGCGTCAGCAGCGCCGAACGCAAGCCCAGTCTCGCGGTGCCGACCGCGATGTTGGCCGGGCAGCCGCCGATGGATTTCGCGAAACTGGAAACGTCTTCCAGCCGCGAGCCGATCTGCTGGCCGTAGAGGTCGATCGATGCGCGCCCGATCGTGATCACGTCCAGTTGCCAGGGCGCCGCTCCGTCAGCCACGCGCTCCATGTCCGTCTCCGCCTATCCCGTCGTCATTGCCTTGAGGAACTGGTGGCGTAATGAAATTTCCATTCCATATCAAGATCAATATGGAATTTTTCATCTTGGACGACCGTAATGCTCATCGCGATGCGAGCCGCAAGCGCCTTGCCACGGAAAGAGGCCGGCCGGCACGAACCGGCCTGGGGAGTGCTCGCATTTCGAGTGGCGGGCCAGCTCATAGGGCGGACAGCATACGGTGGCCCTACGCCAAAATTTCGGCGACTTGCACCTTGCGCCCTTCTGCGACCGAGCGCACCGCGGCTTCCGCCAAGGCCAGCGCCCTCAGCCCGTCATCGCCGCTAGGACTGGCGGGCTTCTTCTCGGCCAGCGCGGCGATGAAGGCCGCGATCTCCTCCGCATAGGCCTGCGTATAGCGAGTCATGAAAAAGTCGAGCAGCGGCGGACGCGTATAGCCGTCGGAGTTCGCAACCTCGATCGACAGCGCGCGCTGGTTCTCCGCCGCCACCATGCCCTTGGAGCCGAGCACTTCGATGCGCTGATCGTAACCGTAGGTGGCGCGCCGCGAGTTCGATATCAGCGCCTGCCTTCCGCCGGGCGTTTCAAGCAGGACGTTGACCGAATCATGGTCGCCGAGCTTTCCGATCTGTGGGTCGACCAGCGCCGCGGCATGGGCGGAGACGGCCACCGGTTCCTCGCCGAGCAGGAAGCGCGCCATGTCGAAATCGTGTATAGTCATGTCGCGGAATATGCCTCCCGACCGACGGATATAGTCGGCCGGTGGTGGCGCAGGATCGCGGGAGGTGATGTTCACCATCTCGACCGTGCCGATCGCGCCGGCGTCTATGGCCTGCTTCACGCCAAGGAAGTGCGGGTCGAAGCGCCGGTTGAACCCCACCATCAGCGTCGCCTTGTGTGTTTCGACCACCTTCAGGCATTCTCGGACGCGGGCGATCGAAAGGTCGATCGGCTTCTCGCAGAAGATCGCTTTTCCCGCGTGTGCGAATCGTTCGATCAGATCGGCGTGGGTGTCGGTCGGTGTGCAGATCACCACAGCGTCGATCGCCGGGTCCGCCTCGATCTGGTCGATCGTGCGCGCCGAACAGCCCTGCTGGTCTGCAATCGCCGCTGCCGCGTCGGCGACCGCGTCGGCCACGGCGACGAGCCTCGCCGAGGGGTTGGACGAAATGGCACGCGCATGAACCTTGCCGATACGCCCTGCGCCTAGCAGTCCGAAACCGACGGGCATGTCGCTCTCCCATTCCAAGGCGGTGCTGCTACCGCGCATTTCTTCTATTGGCGCCGGCCGGCATGGCTGAAAGCGGATCTGGCCGATCAGATATTCTCCGGCAGGAGGATGTCAAACGGCAGGAAGGCCGGCCCCGCCTCCACGCCGATCCCGGCGACCTTGCGCACCATCGTATGGACCATGTCGCGGCACAGATCGGCGAGCGGCGTCGCAATGGCCATCACGATGACGGCGTCGGCGAGCGCGGCTCTTGTCTCGGGCGTATTCTCATTGACGACAGCGATCGGGTCGCCTGACCGGCCCTCCTCTCGCAAGGCCTGGATCGCACCTTCCATGCCGCCGCCGGCCACATAGAGGCCGACCAGATCCGGGTGGCGGTGCAACAGTTCGATGGTGGCCTCGCGCGAAATCTGGCGCGTTTCGAGATTGACCATGGTGTCGAGCACCTGGAGTTGTGGCGCATGCTCGCGGAAGTAGGAGCGAAATCCAACCTCGCGCAACTCATGTCCCTGGAAGCGATGACTGCCAACGAACAGGGCGACCTTGCCGGGGCGTCGCGCCAGCCGTGCGATCATCCATGCGGCGGTGCGGCCGACCTTCAGGTTGGAAACGCCGAAATAGCCGTCGCGAATGCCGGTGGCGAAATCCGACAGCAGCGCGTAGACCGGCACGCCCCGGTCCCTCACGGAAGCCACCGAGGCGGCGAGGGTCGGATGATCCGGCGCGACCATGGCGATGGCGTCGGCGCGACCAGCCATTTCCCGCAGCTTGGCCGCCAGATCGACAGGTGCCTGCGAGGCGGCATAGTCGATCACCGGGACGACCCGAAAACCTTCCAGCGAAGCAGCGGCCGCCTCGATCTGGCGGGCGAATTCCCGGTAAAAGAATTGACCGGGTTTTTGCAAAATGAAACCGAGACGCGCCTTGGGAAGATCACGCTCCAGCCGCTTGTGAATCAGGCCGCGGGCATGAAATCCAACCGATTCCGCTGCGTCGAGAACCCGTCGCGCGGTGTCCTCGCGCACGGGCTGGCGCCCGTTCAGCACGCGATCGACGGTTGCAACACTCACGCCGGCAGCGCGGGCCACGTCGGAGATGGTTGCTCGATGTGCCAAGCGTCCTCCAATGCAAGAATTCCCTCAGGCCGGCCCCTCACATTTGAAGGTTCCTGAGAGTTTCTTGCACCCGCGCGTTGAGCGTGGCAACCCGGCCGCTTAGGTTCTGGCTCCGCGCGGCTAATCGGCAGGTGGTCGCACGGCTGTACCGACCAGGGAGAAAAGCATGGCCAACTGGATCGCCGCATGCGCGGCGGATGACATCGACGAGGAGGACGTCATCCGCTTCGATCACGGCGGTCGCACATTCGCCATCTACCGAAGCCCGGACGACACTTTTCACGCCACAGACGGGCTGTGCACGCACGAGAAGGTGCATCTGGCCGACGGTCTGGTCATGGACGACATCATCGAGTGCCCTAAGCATAACGGCCGCTTCAACTACAAGACCGGCGAGGCGCGCGGCGCGCCCGTCTGCGTCAACCTCAAGATCTATCCCGTGAGGCGCGAAGGCGACACGATCCTCATCGAGTTGGATTGACGCCGTGGCGGCAGGAATGGTGATCGTCGGAGCCGGCGAGTGCGGCCTTCGGGCGGGCCTTGCCCTGCGGGAGGAAGGCTATGTCGGGCCGGTGACGCTGATCGGCGAAGAGCGCCATCTTCCCTATGAACGCCCGCCTCTTTCGAAGGATATCCTGACGGACGAACAGCTTCTGCCGCCACGGATCGTGCGCCCGACCGAAGCTCTGGAAGCCGCTGGCATCACGCTTCTGCTGTCGTCCAAGGCCGTTTCCATCGACCGCGCAGCGCGCCGCGCCATGCTCGGCGATGGCCGCGCCCTGTCCTACGACAAGCTGTTGCTCGCGACGGGCGCGCGGCCGCGCCGACTGCCGCAGCTCGATCGCCTCGGCGAGCGCGTGCTCTACCTTCGCGGTTACGACGACGCGGTCGCACTGCGCGGCTATCTCGACCGCCGAAGCCGGCTGGCCGTGATCGGCGGCGGTTTCATCGGACTGGAAGCCGCCGCGGCGGCAAGGCAACGCGGCGCGGCAGTGGCCGTGATCGAAGCGCAGCCCCGTGTGCTGATGCGCGCGGTGCCGGCCGAAATTGCCGAGGTCGTTACGGCGCGGCACGCGGCGGCGGGTGTCGATCTGATCTGCGGCGACGGCTTTGCGGAGATTGCCGATACCGGCAATGGCCTCGGCATATCGCTTACCTCCGGGCGAAGGTTGGAAGCCGATGCCGTCCTGGTCGGAGTCGGCGCCGTTCCGGAGACAGCCCTGGCGGAAAGATCCGCTCTGGCGATCGACAACGGCATTGCCGTGGACGAAACCCTGGCGACCTCCGACCCGCATATCTTCGCGGCGGGCGACTGTTGTTCGTTTCCCTCGCCGGTCTACGACGGCAGGCGGATCAGGCTGGAGGCCTGGCGCAATGCCCAGGACCAGGGCGCGCTGGCCGCGAAGAACATGCTCGGCGCCGGTCTCCCGATCGAGTCGGCGCCCTGGTTCTGGTCGGATCAGTTCGAATTAACCCTGCAGGTCGCAGGAATCGCGGAAGGCGCCACCAATGTCGTTCGGCGAGATGTCGCAGAAAACGCCTTCATCCTTTTCCACCTGGCGCCAGACGGCCGGCTGCTGGCGGCCTCGGGAATCGGACCGGGTGGCGCCGTCGGCCGTGACGTCCGCATCGCCGAGATGCTGATCATGCGTCGCGCCATTCCCGATCCGCGCCAACTGGCGTCGCCCGAACTGCGCCTGAAGAGCCTGCTGGCCGGCTGACGGTCGACCCACTTAGATCAGCAGAAGGCCGTTCTCGATCACCGGCGCCACCAGCGCCACGTTCTCCGGGCTGTCGGCGAACTGCAGCAGCATTTCGGCCCGATCCAGGTCGCCCCTGTCGAGAACACCTTGCCAGAAAGCGATACCTGCCTCGTCCGGCT